>JAEYZO010000190.1 GCA_023428035.1 Pseudomonadota bacterium
CCTCGGCGGCGTTCACGGCGGCGGCGCGGCGGCGCGGGGAGGACTCTTCGAGCGCCGCGCGGCGGGCCTCGTCGAAGGTGGGGCCGAGGGTGAGCGCGAAGCGCGCGGCGCGGGCGTCGGCCTCCTCGTCGTCGTACTGGGCGGCGAGGCGCGTGAGGTTCTCGAGGCCGAGCTCGAGGTCCAACGGGTCTCGCTCGGCGCCGTCGAGCGCGTCGGTGATCGAGAGGACGTCGATCCAGCGCTTCCACTCCTCGACGCTGGCGCCGTGCGCTCGCCGCGCGGTCTCGCGCAGCCGTCGCAGCGCGGGCTCGACCAGGGACCGCTGCGCGCCGCGGCGCCACACGGTCATCAACCCCCGGGTGAGGGCGCGCGCCGCGGTGGCCCCGCCGTCGCCCGAGAGGATACGCGTCGCGAGGCGGTCCCAGAGGTCGCGCCGGTCGTTGAGGAGGTAGGGCGTCGCCGCCGCCACCGCGCCGAGGATCACCCCGTCGCCGCTCGGGTCGTCGATCACCGCCGCGAGCTCGCCCCCCAGCACGTCGCGCCGCGCCGACCCCTGCGACGCGAAGGCCGTCACGGCCCGCTGCCGAAGGAGCAGCGAGTCGCTGCGCATCCAATCGAGGAGCGTGCCCTCGAGCGCGTCGATCACCCCCGCGAGCAGGCCCACCGCGCGCGCGGCGTGCACCCACACCATGGGCTCGGGGTGCAGCAGCAAGGGCTGCAGGGTCTGCAGGGTCTTGCCCACCGCGTCGGGGCGCGAGGTCGGGATGCCCCGCGCGCAGGCCTCGACGCAGCGCGCGGCGAGCACGCGCCCCCGGAGAGCGCCGTCGGCGGGGCGCGCGACGAGGGCCTCGTAGGCTCCGTCGGAGCCCCAGAGCCACGGGCCGAGCTCCGGGAGCTGCAGCGCGCAGGCGCCGGCCTCCCAGAACAAGATGTCGAGGCGCGCGCGGGCCTGCGAGAACGCGGGCTTCGTGAGCCACGCGCCCTCGCCGGCGTAGGGCGCGCACGCGAGCGCGTCGGCGAGGGGGCCCTCCAGCAACCTCGCGCGGGCCACCGTGGGCACGAGGCTCGTGTGCGCGCCCTGCGACGCGGCGGCGGAGAGCAGGGGAGCGAGGCGCAGGTCGGGGCGCGCGGCGTTGGCGGCGCCCCACGCGAGGAGCAGCACCCCCGACGGCGTGCTGAAGCGCTCGGCGAGGTCGGCCACGCCGCGCGAGGCGCGGGTCACCGGGGGCAGCGCGCGGTCGAGGGTGTCGGCCGCGGCGCGCACCTCGACGGAGAGGTCTTCGCGCTGCTCCCCGCGCCAGTAGGCGAGGAGGGAGTCGATGGCGCCCGGCGCGGAGAGCGTGCGGGCGAGGGTCTGCAGGGCCTCGGCTGCGGCGGCGGGGAGCACGGCGGTGGGTCTCGTCAGCGGCTCTCGACGCGGCACTCGTAGGCGCCGCCCGCGCGGTACGCGGCGGTCATCACCAGGTAGCGCCCGCTCGCGGGGCAGGTGAACGAGGTGCTCGCGCAGACGTTCCGCCCGCCGTCGGGGGCGCAGGAGTCGTCGTTGCCCGCGAGCTGCGTGGGGTAGGTGCAGGGCCGGTCGCCGTCGCACACGCGGATCATCGGGTCGCCGTCGCAGGAGCCGATGGGCGGGGAGCACCCGGCGTTGCAGCCGACGGAGACGCGCGCCCCCGGCGTGCAGGCGTGCGACGAGGCCTCGGGCGTCCACCCGCAGTCGCGGTCGACGCCGGTGTCTTCGCCGGGGCAGGCGAGGGTCGGGTCCATCGACACGCCCCCGTCGCCGCTCTCGGGGGGGATGGTCACGTCGAGCCAGGCCTCGTTGTCCGTGTAGTCGCTCTCCTCCACCACCCGGTCGACGTTGATCCTCGCGCGGATGCGGTAGCGCCCCGGCGGCACCCCCGTGATGTCGACGTACTGGCAGTCGAGGGAGCGCCCGTAGAGGTCGTACCAGCCCGCGTGGATGCCCTGGTTGGCGCAGTTGTACCGGGCGCTCGCGGGGAGCTCCGCGCCCATGTTCATCCAGCGCCCCGAGTCGAGCAGGCAGTACGACTGCTTGTGGCCCATGCCCACCTCGCGGTCGCCGTCGAAGAGCCTGTACTCGGCGTAGCCCCGCAGGTGGTAGTGCCCGTGGCAGGCGCCGTACTCGAACATCGCGAGGGGCCGCCCCATCGTGGTCGGAGACCCGAAGTACAGGTCCGCCGCGCCCACGTTCGGGGTGTAGAGGTCGAAGCGCAGGAGCCGTCGGTTGCCCGCGACGGTGCAGGCCTCGGCCACCTCGCACGACGACGGCGAGAAGGTGCGCGCCTGGATCTGCGGGTTGCGGATCACCGCGGTGAGGTTGGGCAGCGGCCCCGCGTCGCCGCTCGCGTCTCGGGCGGCGCTCCCCGCGTCGATGCCGCCCGCGTCGGGGCGGGGCGCGTCGGGGTCGAAGACCGTGGGCACGTCGACGAAGAAGGTCCCCGTGTCGACGCCCGCGTCGACGGTGGGCGCGTCGACGACGGCGCCCTGGTCACCCGCGACGTCGCGCGCGGCGTCGGCCCCCGCCCCGGCTCCACCAGTCGATGTCGGCGAGCAGGCCGCGGCGACGCCGCCGACGGAGAGGGCCCAACGCAGCGGTGACATGGCCGCGAGTCTATCGTCTCTTCGACCCGGGGTGGGCTTGCGCCGCGCGTCGCTTTCGCGCAGCGTCCGCGCCGTGTTCAGACCCGCTACGTGCTTCGCCCTGACGCTCCTCACCCTCGCGGGGTGCGGAGACGAGCCCCCGCCCTTCACGCCCGAGCCCACCGTCGGCGGCCCGCCCC
>JAEYZO010000421.1 GCA_023428035.1 Pseudomonadota bacterium
GTCGAGACGTCGCGACTCGCCCTCCAGCCGCGCGACCTCGGCGTTCACGTCGGCGAGCGCCGCGCCGTCTCCGCCCACGGCCCCCACCGGGGCGACGCCCAACGGTTGCGCCACCGGCCTCGCGGGGAGCGCCGCGAGCGCGAGGAGACCCGCTCCCAGGAGGGTGCGCGCGCGCATCTCAGGCCCGCTCCAGTCCCTTGCGGAGCGCGAAGGCCGAGCCCATCGCGCCCAGGCCCCCTCCCCCGGCGAGCAGGCCCACCAGCACCCACCACGAGAGGAAGACCGGGTGCAGCCCGAGCACCGCGCCGAGCGACGACTCGAAGCGGCCGCGCAGGCCCATGAACACCGCCGTGAGCACCACAAGCGCGACGAGGGCGCCCGCGCCTCCGAGCATGGCGCCCTCGAGCAGGAAGGGCGCGCGCACGTAGCGCGGGGTCGCGCCCACCAGGCGCAGCACCTCGATCTCGCGGAGGCGCGCGGAGAGAGACATCCGCACGGTGTTGCTCACCACCGCGAACACGCAGAGGAGCACCCCGAGGGCCATCACCAGCGCGGCGGCGCGGCCGCCCACGAGGAGACCGCGGAGGCGCTCGGTGAATCCGCGGTAGGTCTCGACCTCGGCCACCATCGGGAGACGTCGCACGCGCTCGGCCACGGCGGCGACGCGGGCGGCGCTCACCGCCGAGGGGACGAGCGTGAGCTCCACCGTGGCGGGGAAGAGCTCGACCGGGGCGCTGGCGATGGTTCGGTCTCCGCCCTGACCGAGCGCGGAGCGGGCCTCGGCGGGGGAGACGTAGCGGGCCTCGCGCACCTCGGGCAGCGCGCCGAGGGCGGTGCGGAGCGCGTCGACGTTGTCGGCGGTGGCGCCCTCGGCGAGGAAGACCGTGACCCGCACGGGCGCGCCCCAGCGGCGGGCCATCGCGCCGGCGTTCTCCAGCACGAGGAGCGCGCACGCGAGGCAGAAGAGCGCCAGCGCGACGGTGGCGACGGAGAGGACCTGGGTGCTGAGCTGTTGGCGTAGGCCGCGGAGCGCGCGCGCGAACATCGGTGTGGTCTCCGTTGCGTTCAGTTGAAGGAGGCGGTGGCGCCGCGGTCGAGCACGCCGCCGAGGGCGTGCAGCCCCGCGCGGGCTTCGATCACGCGGCCGTCGTCGATGACGACGAGACGTCGCGGGGTCACCTCGAGGAGCGTGCGGTCGTGCGTGGCGAAGACCACCGTGGTGCCGCCCTCGTGGATCTCCTCGAAGAGCCCGAGGATGTCGAGCGCGAGCACCGGGTCGAGGTTGCCCGTGGGCTCGTCGGCGAGGATGATCGCGGGCTCGTTCACGATGGCGCGCGCGATCGAGACGCGCTGCTGCTCGCCGCCCGAGAGCACGCTGGCGAGGTCCTCGCCGCGGCCGTCGAGGCCGACGCGCTCCAGGGCCTGCGCGACGCGGGAGCGCACCACGCGGGGCGGCAGGCCCATCACCTCGAGGGCCACCGCGACGTTCTGGAACACCGACCAGTAGGGCACGAGCCTGAAGTCTTGAAAGACCACGCCGATGTTGCGCCGCAGGTGGGGCACGCTCTCGTCGGTGAGCCGCGCGATGTCCCTTCCGCAGAAGAGGATGCGGCCCTCGTCGACGGTGTCGGCGCGGTAGATGAGCTTGAGGAGGGTGGACTTTCCCGCGCCCGAGGGGCCCGTGACGAAGACGAACTCCCCGCGCTCGATGGTGAGGTCGACGCCGCGCAAGACCGGCGCGTCGGCGCGGAAGACCTTCACCACGCCCTCGAGGGTGAGGATGGGCCGCTGCGCCGCGCTGCGGTCGAAGTGACCGTCGGGGCGAAAGTGAGGCTTGAACGTGTTCGAGACCCGCGAGCGACCCATGGCTTCGTTGGAGCTACACCGCGTCGCGGAGCCCCACCAAGAAAGGCGCGAAGGTTGTCAGCCGGGGGGCGCGCCGCAGATGTTGGCGACGCACATGAGGCCCTCGCAGCAGTCGGCGTCGGTCGCGCAGGTGGTGCCCGCGCGGCGGCACATCGCGGGGGGCGCGGGCATGCACGCGTAGCTGCCGTCGGCCTGCCGGAGGCAGTTGCCCGAGCAGCACTCTCCGCTCACGGAGCACGCGGTGCCGTTGGAGCGGCACGCGACGGGGGCCCAGTAGGCCGACATGTTCTCCGACGCGACGCGCTGACCCGGGAGCCAGTAGGGGACGTTCGAGGGGTCGGGGGCGCCCCCTGAGGTCGAGACCGCGGTGACCCAGAGCTGTCGGCGGCGGGAGCCTCGGGTGCCGACCTGCGCGTTGCCGTAATCACGGCGGGAGTAGAACGCGAGCCAGTAGTAGCCGCCCTGCACGAAGGGAGAGAAGTTGGGCCAGTAGGAGCTGGGCTCCCCGGGGCCGTTGGCGGCGGCGAGCACGGTGGGGGTCGAGGGGGCCGTGGCGTCGGAGGGGAGCATCTCCAGGCGGCCGGGGTAGTGCGTGGCCTCGTTGCCTCCGCGGGAGTTCACGCCGTGCTGAAAGGCGATGAAGCGCCCGTCGGGGGAGTAGCTCGGGTGGGCGGCGACGGGGCCTCCCGGGGTGGAGGCCCCGGCGTGGATGAGCCGCGGTTCGCCGAAGGAGGTCTCGCCGGTGCGGGGGATGACCGAGAGGTCTCCGCGGGCGAAGTCGACGGCCCAGCTCCCGTCGGTGTTCGAGACGTAGGCGATGGACATCCCGTCGGGGGACCACTCGGGGTGCGCGGCGCCCGCGGTGGGGAGGTTGGCGCCCATGACCTCGTCGCCGGTCTCGCGACGAATGAGGCGCAGCCAGTTCTGGTTGTTGATGACCAGGTAGTTCCCGTCGGGGGAGAAGGTCGAGAAGAGGTAGTTGGTGCCGGCGCGGGGGCCGAAGACCGTAGGGGCGGGGTCGTCGTTGAGGTTCGACGCGCTGAGGTCGAACACGACGGACTGATCGCCGCCGTCCCAGAGCTCGGCCGAGAGCCAGCGGCCGTCGCGGGAGACGGTGTGACACGCGACGCAGCGGCGACCGTCGCTGGGCCGCGCCGGGGGGTTGGGGATCGCGATGTCGCGCACCCCGGTGAGGGCGTCGATGCGGCTGATGCGACCGTCGGAGAGGTCCCAGTAATAGAGCGTGCCCGAGAGGGTCGCGCGGGCGACGCGGAGGGTGACCGGCGCGCCGCGCACCACCTCGCGCGAGGCGGCCTCCCAGCGGTCGACGGAGACGGTGAGGGGCTCGGTGGGGTCGCTCTCGAGCACCGCGCGCCACGCGTCGGCGTCGGCGAGCCAGTGGTACCCGAAGCCCCCGCCGTCGTGGAGCACGTACGCGGTGACGGTGACGTGCGGGCGCGAGAGGCGAACGCGGAAGACGTCCCCCTCGCTGCCGCGCTCCCACTGCACGTCGATGGGCAGGAGGTTGTTGGGGATCACCGCCCCGTCGAGGGGGTAGAGCAGGCCCACGGCGCGCGAGGGGTCTTCGACGGGGGTGCCCGCGAAGCGCTCGGCCACGTCGGGCACGAGCGAGGCCCCGAGCACCACCCGCTCGACGTTGACGTTCAGGGTCGCGCGCGCCGAGAGGAGCCTGCCCCCTCCCCCGGCGGACTGGGCCTCGATGGAGACGGTCCCTCCCGCGCGGCCCGTGGCGGTCACTCGCCCGGTGTTGGTGTCGATGGTGGCGACCGGAGTGGGCGCGAGGCTCCACACCGCGGAGGTGATCGCCGCCTCGGTGCCGTCGCTCAGGTGCCCGTAGGCGACGAAGTCCTGCGTGGGGGTGTCGGCGCCGCGGACGGTGAGGGTGGCCGTGCCGGGGCGCACCTCCAGGGCTTCGACCACGCGGTTCACGGCGGCCTCGCGGGCTACGTCGAAGCCGCCTCCGAGGTCGTTGGCGCCGTCGAGGGCGGCGTCGCGGGGGCCCGCGTCCGTCGCGCCGCTGTCGACGCACACCACGCTGGCGCCGCAGGCCGACTGGGTGACCTCCTCGGCGGCGCAGGCCGAGAGCATCGGGACCAGCGCCGCGAAGCGCCGCAAGCGAGTCATGGCGCTATTGGCGCATGACCCCCGCCCCAGTCAACGAGGGCGCTACTGCCGCGTGAGCGTCGCGGAGAGGGTCGCGGTGCAGCGCCCGCGGTACCGCCCCGTGCCCGTCACGGTCTCGTACACGGTCATTTCCAGGGTGTCGCCGTCGATGAAGAGCGTGCCCCCGGTGACCTCGCTGCGGAGCGTACCGATCGCGCTCGCCTTCGTCGGGCACGCGTACGGGACGATCGCCGCGGTGTTCCCGCGCGCGATGGCCACCGCGGTGCCGCCGCAGACGTCGGCCCAGGTCACCCGCCCGTCGACGAACTCGAAGGCCCCCACCGTGGTCGTCGTCACCGTGGGGAGCGCGCTCCCGTCGTCGCAGCTCCCGCTGTGCGTGATCGGCCCGCGGAACGTCCCCGCCCACCGGGGAGGGTCGATGTCTCCCCCGCAGGCCGCCATCGCCATCACCACCGCCACCATCGCTGCGTGCTTCGTCTTCATCGCGGACCTCCTCATTCAGGTCCGTGCGCGAGGGCGCGCCCCGTGCCGCCCGCGAGATCCCCCGCGCCGCGACCGCCACCCCTGGCGCCACCTCCCCTCCGGCCAGTGGCGCCGCTGCCTCCCGTCGATGGCCGCCACCCACCTTCCGTAGGCAACCTTGGCCTCCCGTCGGGCGGTCGAGGGCCTCACCGTCAGTGCGCCTGCCTCCCGTCGGGCGGTCGAGGGCCTCACCGTCAGTGCTCCTACCTCCCGTCGGGCGGTCGGGGGCCTCACCGTCAGTGCGCCTGCCTCCCGTCGGGCGGTCGAGGGCCTCACCGTCAGTGCGCCTGCCTCCCGTCGGACGGTCGAGGGCCTCACCGTCAGTGCTCCTACCTCCCGTCGGGCGGTCAACCCCTTCCCCGGTTGTAGTTCAACGCGGCGCGTCATCGCCCTCGGGCTCCTGAGCGCGCACCGGGGTGTAAGGTCGCGGGTGCCATGCTCGACGCCACGGTCCGCGTTCCGCCCCCTGTCAACGAGCCCGTGCTCGGCTACGCGCCGGGGTCCCCCGAGCGGGAGTCGCTCCAGCGCGCGCTGCGCGAGCAGTCCGCCGAGCCCGTCGAGGTCACTTCGGTCATCGACGGACACCCGATCCGCGCGAAGGCCACCCACGCGATCACCGCGCCGCACGACCACTCCCTCACGCTCGGTCACTGGCACGAGGCCGCCCCTTCCGTGATGGACGACGCGATCCGCGCCTCCCTCGCGGCGCGGCACCAGTGGTCACAGACGCCCTTCTCCGCGCGGGCGGCGGTGTTCCTCCGCGCGGCGGAGCTGCTCGCGACGCGCTTCCGCGCGCGCATGAACGCGGCGACGATGCTGGGTCAGTCGAAGACCGCGCACCAGGCCGAGATCGACGCGGCCTGCGAGCTCATCGACTTCTGGCGCTACAACGCCCGCTTCGCGGAAGAGATCCTCGCCGCGCAGCCCGAGTCTGCCCCGGGGACCTGGAACCAGCTCGACCACCGCCCGCTGGAGGGCTTCGTCCTCGCGGTGACGCCGTTCAACTTCACTTCCATCGCGGCGAACCTCCCGACGGCCCCCGCCCTCATGGGCAACACCGTCGTCTGGAAGCCCTCGACCCTCTCCCCGCTCTCCTCGCAGGTCATCGTCGACCTCCTCCATGAAGCGGGGCTGCCGCCGGGTGTCATCAACGTGGTGTACGGAGACCCCGCGGCGATGGTCGACCGCGCGCTCTCGCACCGTGACTTCGCGGGGCTTCACTTCACGGGCTCCACGGCGGTGTTCCGACGTCTCTGGGCCACCGTGGGGGCGCGCGTCGGCGAGGGCGCCTACCGCGGCTACCCCCGCCTCGTCGGCGAGACCGGCGGAAAGGACTTCATCTTCGCCCACGCCAGCGCCGACCTCGACGCCCTCGCGGTGGCCATCGCCCGGGGCGGGTATGAGTTCCAGGGGCAGAAGTGCAGCGCGCCGTCGCGGGTGTACGTGCCGGCGTCTCTGTGGCCGGGCCTGCGCGACCGGGTGGTGGCGATCACGGATCAGTTCGGCGTCGGCGACGTAGGGGACTTCACCAACTTCATGGGCGCGGTGATCGACGAGCGCGCCTTCACGCGCATCACCACGGCGGTCGACGGAGCCCTCCATGATTCTGGCTGCGAGGTGTTGCGCCACGGGAGCGACCGAGCCCGCGGGTGGTTCATCAAGCCCACGCTCATCCGGGTGGAGGACCCGAAGCACGCGCTGATGCGCGAGGAGCTCTTCGGCCCGGTGGTGACGGTCTTCGTGTACCCCGACGCGGAGCTCGACTCCGCCCTCGCCCTCTGCGACGGGAGCACCGACTACGCGCTCACGGGGGCGATCTTCGCGCGCGACCGCCGGGTGATCGAGCGGCTCTCCCTCGCGCTGCGCGACGCCGCGGGGAACTTCTACGTCAACGACAAGCCCACCGGCGCGGTGGTGGGTCAGCAGCCCTTCGGCGGGGCGCGCGCGTCGGGCACCAACGACAAGGCCGGCTCGGCGCTCAACCTCGTGCGCTGGGTGTCGCCGCGCGCGGTGAAGGAGACCCTCTCTCCGCCGCGCGGGTGGCGTTATCCCTTCATGGGTTGAAGATTCGAGAGGGGGTGATCGCGATGTCAAGCCAGCCCGACGTGCGCCCGTACTCGCTCGGCCCTCAGATCGGCTCCGGCGGAATGGGCGAGGTCTTCGAGGCGACCGGCCCCGACGGAGAGCGTGTCGCCCTCAAGTTGATGCGATCGAGAGACCCCGGTTTCGCGGCGCGTTTCAAGCGAGAAGCCCGGCACCTCGCGGTCGTGGACCACCCGGGGGTCGTGCGCTTCGTCGCCTGCGAGCTCGACGGCCCGACGCCGTGGATCGCCTCGGAGCTGCTCATCGGCGAGGACCTCTCCGCCCGCCTCGCGCGCGGTCCGCTCACGGCAGCGGAGGTCGTCGCGCTCGGCCTGCGCCTCTGCGACGCCCTGGACCATCTCCACGGCCGACGCCCGGCCCTTCTGCACCGTGACATCAAGCCGTCGAACGTCTTCCTCTGTGACGGAGACCCGAGGCGGGCGAAGCTCATCGACTTCGGCCTCGCCCTCGGCGACGACGACACCCGCGCCACCGCTAGCGCCCACTGGGTAGGAACGAAGGCCTACGCCTCCCCCGAGCAGCTCGACGCCTGCGACCTCGACGCCAGAAGCGACCTGTACAGCCTCGGCGCGGTGCTCACCGAGTGTCTCTGCGGCCGACGGTTCTCGCGCTCCGATGCGCCAGCGTGGCTTGGCGCCAGGCCGGAACAGGCGCTCAGCAAGGCGCTGACGCGCCTGCTCGAGGTCGACCGGTCTCGGCGCATCGCCAACGCGCGGTCCGCGGCGCGCGCGCTCGAAGAGGCGACATCGCGCCCGACCCGCGTCGAGGGCGCCCCGCGGGCCTCGGGCCAGAGACAGGTCGCCGTAGCGTGCGTGCTGCGGCCGCCTCCTCGGCGCTTGCTCGAGCACGTCACGACCAGGCTCGACGCCGAGGTGTACCTCTACGACCAACGCCGCGCGCTCGTGCGCCTTCGCGAGACTGCGTGGCTCGGCGACGAGCAGCAGCGCTTGCGCCGCCTGGAGCGCGCGCTGTCGTCCCAGGGGTGCCGCGTCGGGGTCGCCCTCGGCGCCACGAACGACCCTGAGGTCATCGCCCGCGCCGAGGCCCACGCATCGGAGTCCGTCGACCTCGCCCCCGACGAAGGGCCCTTCGTCGCCCGGGCGCCGCAGGTCGAGATGCTCGTAGCCTCGATCGACGGCGCGATCGACGCGCGACTCCCTCACTGCGTCAGCCTCTACGGCGAGCGCGGCGTCGGCAAGACTCGCCTATGCAGAGAGGCCCGAGCGCGACGCCCCCAGGTGCCCTTCGTCGAAGTCCTCACCGACTCGACGCGGCAGCGCACGCCCTTCGGCGCTCTCCGAGACGCCTTCGCGCCAGTCTGCGCGCCCGAGCTGTTGCCCCTCCTCGACCAGCCGCCCTCGGGGTCTCACGACCAGGCCCACCTGGTCGCCGAGGCTCGAGAGCTGGCTCGAGCGGCGATCGAGCAGGCCCTGCGCGCCCTCGCCACCGACGCCGTCGTGCTGGTCATCGACGAGATCGAGTGGCTCGACGAACCCTCCCTCACGATCCTTCGGTCGATCCTTCGCGAGTCCGACGACCTCCCCTTGGCGGTCTGGGCGATCGGCGACGCGATCGACATCGGCGCGCGCGCGACGTCCATCCGCTTGGAACGCCTCGACGAAGGCACCTCGGTCGAACTCGCCAAAGCCCTTGGCTGCCCCGACCCCATCACCGTAGCGCTGCGGTCCAACAGGCGGCCGCTGTTCATCCACGCCTTCGCGCGGGCCGCCCGATTCGGCCTCGACAGCGCGCGGTTGCCCAGTGACATCGAGGCCACGCATCAGGTCGAGGTCGACGCTCTCGCGCCGCGAGAGCGCCTCGCCTTGACGCGCGCCGCGCTCATTGGCTCGACGTTCTGGGACGGTGCGCTGAGCGCTGTCGACGGAGACGCGACGCTCCTCCCTCAGCTCGCGCGGGCGGGGCTTCTGCGGCGTCAACGAACCTCGCGCTTCGCCGCCGCCACGCAGTACGATTTCGTGGACTCGACCCTGGCCGCCTGCCTCGTCGCGGCAGCGGCGGACCCCGACCGCCGCGCCGTCCACGCCGCGGTCGCGGGCTGGATCGCGGAGCAACCCGAGGCGCGCGCCGCGGAGCTCGCCGAGCGCTATCAACAGGCCGGCGACGCCGAGCGCGCGGCGCAGCAATTCGCGAGGGCGGCTCGGGAGGCCATGCACTTCGGTGACCTCAAGGTCGTCTTGGAGTGCGTCGGCCGCGCGCTGGACCTCACCTCCTCCCCCGAGACCCGCTGGACCGCGCTGACCGCGCAGGACGACGCCCTGCAGCTCTCGAGCGAGCGCGGCCGACGGCGTGAAGGGCTCCTTGAGCTTCGCAGCCTCGCCGAGGACGACCCCGCCCGGGCCGTCGAGGCAGCCTGGCGTTGGTTCTATTTCGCGCGCGTCGTGGGTGGCCCGACGGAGAGCGAGAGCGCTCAGGTCGAGGCCCGCGACGCCCTCACTCTCGCGACGAGGCTCCAGCTCTGGCCCTGGGCCACTTCCTTGGCGTGCGACCTCGCCCTCATGGCCAAACACGCGGGTCAACTCGAAGAGGCCCTCGCGCTCAGCGAAGAGGCCCTCGACGCCGCGCGAGGCACGAGGGGAAAGTGGTTCCTCGCGCGCGCGTCCTTGACCGCCGCCGTCGTCCGGCAGGCGAGGGGCGAGCGGGCTGAGCTCCTCGCGCTGTACTCCGCCGCCGCCGCTGGCTTTCGAGACGCTCACGATCGCTCGCGGGAGGTCATCGCGCACGGCAACGCGGGGGACGTCCTCCTCGATCTCGGCAAGTTCTCCGAAGCCATCGCCGCGTTCGAGTCCCAGATCGCGTGCGCGCGCGCCCCCGGCGCCGCTACCCTCTACGCGGCCGCGGCGCACAACCTCGGCCGCGCTCGACGGCTGAGCGGCGACCTCCTCGAAGCCCGTCGACTACAGACCGACGCGCTGCGCTCCGCGACCGCTCATGGAGACACCAGCGTCGCGAGCGCCGCCGCGGAGGAGCTGGCCCTCGTCGAGCGCGCGTTGCTCCCTCCCTCGCCCGCGCTCGCCCCCACGGTCCGCGCCCTGATCGACGACGAGCTCCTCCCGTGAGACCGGCCGCGCTCTTCGTCGTCGCGACGCTCACCGCGGCGTGCGATCCCGCTCCCGCTGCGTCGCCCCCCGTCGCGCCGCGTCGCTGGAGCTGCCCGTCGGGCTGGGTCGCCGCGGCGCTCGGAGGC
>JAEYZO010000281.1 GCA_023428035.1 Pseudomonadota bacterium
GTATCTTCCCGCGCGATGGAGACCACCGCCCGCCGCATCGAGTCGACGCTCCGTGACGCGTTCAGCCCCGCCGAGCTGCGGGTCGAGGACGAGAGCCACCTCCACCCCGGCCACGCCGGCGCGCGCGAGGGCGGCCACTACCGGGTGTTCATCGTCTCCGAGGCCTTCGCCGGGGTGGGCCTCGTCGAGCGTCACCGCAAGGTCTACGCGGCCCTGGGCGGGGAGTTCCGGGGCGCCGTGCACGCCCTCGCGATCACCGCCCGGGCGCCGGGCGCGCGCTAGCGTCGCCGCCCATCGCCCGGTCGAACTCGATCCTCGCCTGCCACGCCGCGCGCCGCGCCTCGAGCACCCGCGCCCGCATCGCGAGGAGGTCCCTGCGGGCCACCAGCACCCGGAAGAAGTCCAGCGCGCCCGCCGCCCACGACGCCTCGGTGGCCTCGACCAGCCGCTCCGCCGCGGGCACGGCCTCTCGCTCCAGCGCGTCGAGCTCCGCGAGGGCGTGGCCCAGCCTGGCCACCGCGTTCGAGACCTCGCGCTCGATCTGCCGCCGCAGCAGCACCCCCGCCACGCGCTGCCCCGACGCCTCGGCGCGCGACACGGCCTGGTCTCCCTGCGCGCGCTGCACGAAGGGCAGCTCCCAGCGCACCGAGGCCCCGATGGAGTTCGCGACCTCCTGCGGGCCCACCGCCACCTGCTGCGCCTCGAGCGACACGGTCAAGGGCGCGACGGCCCCCGCGCGGTTCCGCTGCGCGGTGAGCTCCCAGCGCTCCGCGGAGCGATCCGTCGCCGAGAGGTCCCTGCGACGTCGCGTGGCCTCGACCTGCGCCCTGGGGGCCTCTTCCCTCGCGACGGGCTCGGGCCGCTCCGCGGGCTCCACCGCCACGGCCTCGTTCGGCGGCAGGTCGAGCGCTCCACGGAACGCTCCCAGGGCCTCGGCCTCTCGCCGCAGCGCCCCCGCGAGGTCGGCCTCCGCCTCGGCGCGCTCCCTCCGCGCCAGGGCAGCGTCCACCGCGGTCGACGCCCCGGCCTCGACCCGCGCCACCACGCCACGCTCCGCCGCCGTCGCCGCCTCGAGGCGCTCCCGCTGCACGGTCACCAGCGCCCGCGCGAGGGCCAGGTCGATCCTCGCCCCCCGGGCCTGCTGCTCGGCCTCGTGGATCGCGGCGTAGAGCCGGTCCTCCGCCGCGCGCACCTCGGCCTCGGCCTCTCGCCCGTAGGCGCTGCGGTAGCCGCCGACGTCGATGGGCAGGCCGAGCGTCGCGGCGTAGGTCAGCGCGCCGAAATCGGGCCAGCCCGGGAGCGCGAGCACGCCTACGGTGGGGTTGCCCACGCGAGGGTGGTCGCCGAACACCCGGCTCGCGCGCGCGATCTCGAGGGCCGCCCTCGCCCGACGCACGCTCGGCGACGCTCGGCGCGACGCCGACCGCACCTGAGGGTCGGTCCACAACACAGGCGGTGGGGATTCCTGGGCCAGCGCCGTCAGCGGGCACAGCGCGGCGACGACGCAGAATCCTCGGAAAACCAATGGAAAGAGGGCGGCACGGGCTCCTGGGAGGGGTTTCATCAGCGGTCGCGGGTGTACCACAGTGCCCCAGCGGGTGACACCTCCCGACGCGATCAGCCCTCTTCGCTCTCCTCGGCCTGCTGCGCCTCGCCGAGCCAGCGCTGGATCGTGCGGCGGTCGATGCCCAGGAGCCGCGCCGCGCGCTTCTTGTTGTTCCCCGTGCGCTCCAGCACCCGGCGCACGTAGGCCATCGTGAGGTCGTCGAGGGTCATCTCGCGCTCCGCCGCCGCCGCGAGGAAGTCCGTCGACGGCGTCGTGGAGAGCGTGGCGGGCAGGTCGTCGGGGGTGAGGAGGGCGTCGCGGCTGAGGGCCACGGCGCGCTCGATGGCGTTCTCGAGCTCCCGCGCGTTGCCGGGCCAGTGGTAGGCCTCGAGGCGCTTGAGCGCCGCGCCCGCGAAGCCCGTGACGCTCTTGCCCGAGCGGGTCGCCACGCGCCTCAAGAAGTGCTCCGCGAGGGGGACGATGTCCTCGGGCCGGTCTCTCAACGGAGGGACGCCGATCTCGATCACCGCGAGGCGGTAGAAGAGGTCCTCGCGAAAGCGCCCCTCGCGCACGGCCTGCCTGAGGTCGTGGTGCGTCGCGGCGACCACCCTCACGTCGACGGGCTCGCCCTTCTGCGCGCCGAGGGGCCTGACCTCGCGCTCCTGCAACACCCGCAGGATCTTCGCCTGGAGCCCGATGGGCAGGTCGCCGATCTCGTCGAGGAAGAGCGTGCCCCGGTCGGCCTCTTGAAAGAGCCCCCCGCGGTCGGCGCGCGCGTCGGTGAACGCGCCCTTCTTGTACCCGAAGAGCTCGCTCTCGAGCAGCGTGTCGGGGATCGCCGCGCAGTTCACCGCCACGAAGCGGTGCGCCCGGCGCGAGCTCTCGGTGTGCAGCGCGCGCGCGATGAGCTCCTTGCCCGAGCCGCTCGGCCCGCTCACCAGCACCGTCGCGCTCGAGTCCGCCACGCGAGACACCAGGTCGGCAATCTCGGCCAGCGCGCGGGAGCGCCCCACCAGCCCCGCGACCGCGAAGCGCTCGGTGAGCTCGGCCCGCAGCCGGTCGACCTCGTGCCGCCGCCGCGAGGCCTCGCGGGCGCGCGCCCCGGCCCTGCGCAGCGTCTGCGGCTCGAAGGGCTTGGTCACGAAGTCGTAGGCGCCCTTGCGCACCGCCTGCACCGCCGTCTCGATGCTCCCGAAGGCGGTGATCGCGAT
>JAEYZO010000529.1 GCA_023428035.1 Pseudomonadota bacterium
GTCGCGACGCCCGGAGGTCGCGGTGGTCGCGCGTCGAGAACGCGCCGTAGGCCTCGTCGATCACCACCAGCGCGTCGCGCGCCGCGTCGACGATCGCCTCGACCGCCCCGCGAGACAGGTCGTTGCCGGTAGGGTTGTTGGGCGTCGCGAGGAACACCGCGTGCGGCGCGTGCGCGGAGAGGGCTTCGCGCCACGGGTCGACGTCGAGGTCCCAGCCGGCGTCGAGGGGCACCGCGACGGGGTCGTGCCCCGACGAGATCGCCGTCGCGCGGTACATCACGAAGGTCGGGTCGGGGAAGGACACGCTCACCGAGGCGCGGCCCTCGCGCGGGCGGGCGAGGGCGCCGAGCAGCAGGGCGATCACCTCGTCGCTGCCGCAGCCGATCACCAGGTCGTCGGGGTGCGCCCCGGTGCGCTCGGCGAGCCGCTCGCGCAGCCGCGACGCGCGCGGGTCGGGGTACCGATGCAGCTCCACCCGCGAGAGGGCCTCGTCGAGCTCGCGCCTCGCGTCGGCGTCGAGGGCCCAGGGGCACTCGTTCGCGTCGAGCCTCGCCGCGCCGAGGGGAGGGCGCGAGGGCGCGTAGGCGCGGAGCGAGGCGAGGCCGGGTCGCAGGAGCGCGTCGAACCACCGCGGTGCGTCGGGCATGGCGCGCGATGGTGCGGGGCGACCGCGCGCGTGGTCAACGCGCCTTCACTCCGCGCGCGAAGGGGGATAGAACCCCCGGCGTGACGGAGCTCCCAAGCGCCAAGAGGCTCTGGATGACCGCCGCGGGGCTGTACCTCGGCGGCCGCAACGCGCTCTTCCGCGTCGCGCCCGCGGTGGGCGACGGCCTGATGCGCTTGACCCGCGTGGGCGGCCGCGGCGGCGGCGTCGACGGAGACGACGCGGCCCGGTACTTCACCGCGGTGGTCGACGACTACGCCCGCGTGGCCGAGGCCGCGGGCCTCGGCGGCGACCTCTTCCGCGGTCGCGCGGTGATGGAGCTCGGGCCTGGAGACACCCGGGCCGTCGCGCTCCTCGCGAGGCTCCGCGGCGCCGAGTCGGTCGACGGATGCGACCGCTTCGACATCCAGGTGCGCGACCACGAGGCCCTCCGCCCGATGTACGAGCGCCTCCTCTCGCTCTCGGGCGAGGGCGTCTCGTGGCCCGAGGCTCGGTCGATCATCGACGGCGTGAGGGTCTTCGCGAGCCTCGACGACGCGCGCGACGCGCGGCGCCGCTACGGCCTGGTGCTCTCCCGCGCCGTGCTGGAGCACGTTCGCGACGTCGAGGGGCTGCACCGTCAGCTCCGCGAGGTCACGACGCCCGACGCGGTGGTCATC
Organism: Pseudomonadota bacterium; assembly: GCA_023428035.1. GTDB lineage: Bacteria > Myxococcota_A > Polyangia > Polyangiales > JAEYZO01. The sequence goes on from JAEYZO010000529.1 coordinate 1,324, forward strand.
CACAAGGTCGACCTCAGGAGCCACGGCTTCGAGCTCGACCACCCGCTGGACTTCCTGCTGTTCCCCGAGGAGCGCTGGTCGGCGCTCACGCGCCACACGGGCGAGCCCAACCGGCTGCGCGCGCCGAGCTACATCGGGGTCGCCCGGCGCCACGGCTTCACCGTGCTCAAGGCCTGGGCGAGCAAGAGCATCACCGAGGCCGAGGCCGAGGCCGCCCGCCCGCAGCTCGCGGAGCCGTACCGCTCGATGCCCGCGTCGACGCTCGCCGTGCTCGGCGTGTGGCTGGTGATGGTGCGCGAGGGGCACCCGCTCGCCGCGCCCGCGCCGGAGATCGGCCTCGACCGGCTCCCGCCCGCCCCCTCCGGGCTCTCGCGGTACTGAAGCCGTGCGCGTCCTCGTCGGAGACATCGGCGGCACCAAGACCCTGCTCGCGATCGCGCGGGTCGACGCCTCGCGCGTCACCGTCGAGGCGCGCGAGCGCTACGACAGCGCCGGCAGCCCCGACCAGCTCACGCTCGTGCGCCGGTTCTGCGAGGCGCGCGCCTGCGAGGGCCTCACCGCCGCCTTCGGGGCGGCGGGCCCGGTGCGCGACCACGTCTGCCGCACCACGAACCTCCCGTGGGTGATCGACGGCGACGCGATCGCGCGCGACCTGGGGCTGGCCTCCGCGCGCGTCATCAACGACTTCGAGGCCGCCGCGCTCGGCGTCGCCGCGCTCGACGACGAAGACCTCGTGCCGGTGCAGCGCGGCGATGCAGACCCGGGGGCCCCCCGGGCGGTCCTCGGCGCGGGCACCGGCCTCGGCGAGGCGACCCTGGTCCCGGTCGAGGGCGGCTGGCGCGCGCTGCCGGGGGAGGGGGGCCACGTCGACTTCGGCCCCCGAGACGCGCGCGAAGACGGGCTCCTCGCGTTCCTCCGCGCGCGGCACGGCCGGGTGTCGGTCGAGCGCGTCGCGTCGGGCCTGGGCCTGCCTGACCTCTACGCCTACCTGAAGTCGCTCGGGCGAAGCGAGTCCGCCGAGGTCGCCGCGGAGCTCGCCCGCGAAGACCCCGGCGCGGTGATCGGCGAGCACGCGCTCGCGGGCGACGACCCGCTCTGCGCCGAGACCGTCGAGCTCTTCCTCGGCGCCTTCGGGGCCGAGGCCGGCAACCTCGCGCTCAAGGTGCTCGCTCGCGGCGGCGTCTACCTCGCCGGCGGCATCGCCCCGCGCCTCGCGTCGCTCATCACCGCGCCCGAGGGGCCCTTCCTCGCGGGCTTTCGCGACAAGGGGCGCATGCGAGAGCTCATCGAGGCCGTGCCGGTGTGGATCATCACGGAGCCGGAGCTCCCGCTGTACGGCGCCGCGCTCACGGCCGCGCGGGTCACACCTTCAGCATCGCCCTGAGCTTGCGGCTCGACTGCCGCGAGACGGCGAGGCGCGCCCCCGCGTGCGTGATGAGCACGGCGCGGCCCCCGGCGAGGTCGTCGACCGCGGCGACGTGGTCGAGGTTCACGAGCAGCGCGCGGTGCGCGCGGAAGAAGCGCTCGGGGTCGAGCCGCGACTCGAGCGCCGAGAGGGTGTAGTCGGTGGTGTAGTCGCCGCGGGTCGTGTGCACCGTGACGAGCTCGTGCTCCACCACGCAGTGCGAGATCTCTCCCACGGGCAGGAGCAGCACGCGGCCGTTGAAGGTCACCGGGAGCCGGTCGGCGAGGGGCTTCGGCGCCGCGAGGCGCTCGCGCAGGGGCCCGAGGAGCTCCTCGCTGCGGGCGCGCATCCCGAAGGACTCGGCGCGCTCGACCGCGCGCTCGAGGCGCCGCGGGTCGAAGGGCTTGAGGAGGTAGTCCACCGCGCCGGCGTCGAAGGCCTCGACGGCGTAGCGGTCGTGCGCGGTGGTGAAGATCACCCAGGGCGCCGGCGCGGGGATGCGAGACACCATCCCGAGGCCGTCGAGCACGGGCATCTGCACGTCGACGAAGGCGAGGTCGGGGGAGAGCGACTCGATGAGCGAGAGGCCCTGCTCGCCGTCGGCGGCCTCGCCCACGACGGTGACCCGCCCCGCGAGCCGCTCGCGGACCATGCGCGAGAGGCGCTCCCGGGCGGGGGCTTCGTCGTCGACGATCACGGCGCGTGCGTTCATGCGTGTGCTCCCTCTCGGTCGCGGGCGGCGCCCGCCGCGCCGCTCGAC
>JAEYZO010000530.1 GCA_023428035.1 Pseudomonadota bacterium
ACGCTCCCCTCTCCCACTACGTGGGAGAGGGGCCGGGGGTGAGGGCCGCCGCCCGTCGCGCCACGCCGAGGTGAGACCGTGAGCGCCGCCGTCGACGAGGGGCACGCGGCGCAGGCGTGGAGGCGACTCCTCGGGCGCTACGTGCGCGCCGTCGAAGAGGTGATGCACGGGCCCCCGCGGGCGGAGCACGACCCCGATCGACCGTCGCCGTGCGAGCTCGACGGGCCCGACGAAGACGGGCTGGTGCCGTGGAGGCCCATGCCCCGCGCGCCCTCGGGGGAGCTCCCGCGCTGCGCCGCGGTGGCCGGCGTGGTGGACCGGGAGCTCGTCGAGGTGCTCGCGGGCTGGTGGTCGATGCCCGTCGAGGCGACGCTGGAGGGGGTTCCATTGGTGCTGCTCACGGCGGCGTCGCAGGCGGAGCTCGACGACCTCGACGCGGCCCTGGCCGAGGGCTTCTCCCGCGCCCGCAAGGAAGAGGGCGTGACCGCGTGGATGGTCGCGCGCTTCCACGACGGCCGAGTGGTGCGGTGGATCCCGTCGACGGGCGTGTGGGCCCAGAGCGAGGAGGGCGGGTGGGTCCAGGTCGCGCCGCGGCTCGGGGATTTCTACGACGCGCTCACGCCCATCGCGGTGTGAGCCCCGTTGATCCGGGCCCTGGGCGCTGGCAGGATCGCTCCCACTGTGAGCGACGCGCCCGCGAGAGAGGCTCCCACCGTCGCGGTGGCCGAGCCCGAGCCCGAGGCCACCGTGCTCACCACGCAGACCGGGGTGAGCGCGGCGCTGGTGACAGACCATGACGGCGCGGGCGAGGTGCTGCGGGTGACCGACGCCGCGGGGCGGCTGCTCTTCGAGCACCACACCGCGCAGAAGGTCACGGTGATCTGCGCCCCCGAAGGAGACCTGGAGCTGCGCGCGCCGCACGGGAGCGTGAGGATCATCGCGGCCGAGGGCGTAGAGGTCAGGGCCGAGGCGCTGCGCGCGAAGGTGGGCGAGGCCACCGTCGAGGGGCGCTCTCTGAAGGCGACCTTCGAGCGGGTGAAGACCCTCGCGGGGGTGGTCGAGACCCGCGCGGAGCGGGTGATCGAGCGCGCGAAGAACGTGTTCCGCGAGGCCGAGGAGCTGTCGCAGACGCGGGCGGGGCGGCTGCGCTTCGTGGCCGAGAAGGCGGTGCACATCCTCGGTCAGAGGGCCCTGGTGAAGGCCCGCGAAGACGTGAAGGTCAAGGGCGAGAAGGTCTACCTCGCGTAGGAGAGAAGGATGTTCCCAGCGTCGTCGAAGGGTGGGGGGCAGTGCTTCGCGTTCCCGGATGTGTGCAAGACGCCGGCGCCGCCCGCGCCCTTCGTGCCGATCCCGTACCCGAACATCTCGATGGTGATGCAGGCCTCGGGCACGGCCTCGAAGGTGAAGATCTGCGGCAAGGACGCGGTGACCAAGTCGTCGAGCGTGTCTCGCTCGCAGGGCGATGAAGCCGGCACCCTCTTCGGGATGATGTCGCAGGTGAACATGAACAAGACCTCGTTCCGCATGGGGGCGATGAAGGTGAAGTGCCAGGGCGCGAACCTGGTGACGGTGCTCAAGCCCACCGCGCAGAACGGGATGAGCGCCAACGCCCCCGCGGGCGCCCAGGTCGCGCCGAGCCAGGCCTCGGTCATCGTCGCGAGCTGACGCACCCCCCGCCGTGCGCGTCTACAAAGACACCCCCTTCGAGTTCGGCTTCCTCCCGTGGCAGGTGAGGCCCCCCGCGCCCGCGCTGATGGTGTTGGTGAAGGCCACCTTCGACCTCGTGCACGAGGGCGTCGCCACCGTCGCCGCCGAGCAGGTCGTCACCACCGGCCCCGTGCACTGGGACGACGACGCCGAGCAGTCCCTCCGCCTCGACTCGGACTTCGCCGTGATGAAGCCCCGGGGAGAGTGCTTCTTCACCGGCAGCGCCTACGCCCCCGGCGCCGAGCCCGTGAGCAGCCTCCTCGCCGGCTTCCGCGTCGGGTCCGTGGTGCGCTCCATCGCCGTCTTCGGCGACCGCGAGTGGGGCGCCTTCGGCGCCATGACCGACCCGCGGCCCTTCATCTCCATGCCCCTCCGCTGGGAGCGCGCCTTCGGCGGCGCGGGCCACCCCTACAACCCCGTGGGCGCCGGCCTCTCCGCCGTCGAGCGCGACGGCCGGCGGGTCACGCCCCTGCCCAACCTCGAAGACCCCGGGCAGCCCGTGAGCTCCCAGGGCGACCGCCCCCCGCCCGCGTGCTTCGCCCCGTTGAGCCCCGGCTGGCCCGAGCGCACCCGCCGCGCGGGCACCTACGACGCCCGGTGGAGGCACACCCGCTGGCCGTGGTTCCCCGAGGACTTCGACTACGGGTACTACAACGCCGCGCCCGCGTCGCAGCAGCTCCCCGACGGGTACTGGCGCGGCGACGAGGAGCTGGGCCTCCAGAACCTCTGCCCGAAGCGCAGCAAGGTGCTCTCGAAGCTCCCGGGGCTGCGCGCGCGGTGCTTCGTCGAGCGAGGCGGCGACCCCGAGAGCTTCGCCGAGGTGCCGCTGGTGCTCGACACGGTCACCCTCGACGGCGAGTCGATGCAGGCGCAGTGCGTGTGGCGCGGGCTCCTCGAGGGCGTCGACGAGAAGCTCGAAGCGCTCTCGGCGATGTTCTTCCTGCACGAGCCCATCGCCGAGGAGCGCCCCCTCGCGCACTACCGCGCGTGGCTCGACCGAAAGAGGGCCGAGGAGGTTCAAGAGGAGCTCGACTTCGAGCCCGAGGAGCCCCCCGACGACGAGGCCCTCGCGCTGCCCGCGCCCAGCTCCGCCGAGGTGCTCGCGAGCCTCGCCGTGCAGCTGAAGCTCGACGGCCCGGGGGAGAGCGACGGAGCCCCCGCCGACCCCGCGGCGCACGCGGCGATCATCGCCCAGGTCGAGGCCCTCTCGCGCGGAGAGGGCGCGACCCCGCCCGCGCCGCAGCCCTCCGAGGTGCGAGCGTCGATGGAGGCCGGCGGCGTCGAGGTGCCTGAAGAGCTCCGCGAGCTCCCCGACGAGCCCCTGCCCGAAGACGCGCCCGAGGAGGAAGAGACCCCTGAGGTCACGGCGCTCACGCGGGAGCAGGTGCTGTGGCACCGCGCCTACGAGCAGCCCTTGACGGGGGCCGACCTCACGGGTGTCGACCTCACGGGGGTCGACCTCACGGGGGTCGACCTGAGCGGGGCGATCTTGATGGGCGCGAGGCTCGGGCGCGCGGTGCTCAAGGGCGTGAAGTTCGACGGCGCGGTGATGAGCGAGGCCGACCTCACGCAGGCCGACGTGGGCGGCGCGTCGTTCCGCGAGGCCGACCTCGAAGGGGTGACCGCCGCGGGGGTCGACGCGATGGAGGCCGACTTCGAGGGCGCCCTGGCGCAGCGGTCGTCGTGGAGGGGCGCGAGGTTCTTCAAGGCGAAGCTCGCGGGGGCGGAGTTCATCGACGCCGACCTCACGGCGTGTGACCTGCGCGAGTGCGTGCTCGACGGGGCCGACCTGGAGAGGGCCGCGCTCGACCGCGCGCACCTCGAGGGGGCCTCGCTCTGCGACACGGTGCTCGAGGGGGCGACGCTGCGCGGCGCGGTGCTCGACGGCGCGACGCTCACCAACGTGCGCGCGTCGGAGGGGGCCGACCTCACGGGGGCTTCGTTGCGCGAGGTGAAGGGCGTCGAGGCTCGCTTCGAGCGCTCGGTGCTCGATCAGGTGAACGCGGGGCGCGCGGTCTTCGACAAGGGCTCGTTCAGCGGCGCGCGCATGGCGGGGGTCGACCTCACGGGGGCGACGCTCAAGGGCGCGGTGTTTCAAGAGGCCTCGCTGGTGGGGGCGACGCTGATCCGCGCCGACGCGATGGAGGCGAGCTTCGAGGCCGCGGACCTCACGAACGCGGACCTGCGCGGGGCGAACCTGTGCTCGGCGCAGCTGTGGCGGGCGAAGGTCGACGGCGCGCGCACGGAGCTCACGATCCTGCACCGCACGCTGCTCGACCCTGAGAACCCGTGAGCGACGGGCTCGCTGAGGCGAGGGCGAGGGCGCGGGTGTCGCGCGACGTGCTGCGCCGCGACGCGGCGATGGCCCCCGACACCACGCACCGCGCCCTGCGCTGCGCGCGCTGCCAGCGGGTGAACCTCGACGCGCGCGCCTTCGAGGGACGTCTCCAGCTCGCCGACGGAGGCGCTCGCACCGTCGACGACCTGGCCTCGCTCGCGTCGCTCCTTCCCGCGCAGCTCGAACACGCCGCGGGGGCCCCGCCGGACCCTTGCCTCTGCGGCGCCCCGTGGACGGCGCTCACGCCCCTCGCGCTGTGGTTCTTCCATGACGTCCCGGGCGGGGGAGGGGCGCTGGTGGCCGAGGTGACCCGAGCTGGGGTGAGCCTCGCGTCGGTGTCGCCGGGGGGCGCTCCCCGCCCGCTGGCGATCGACGACGCGGCGGCGCGGGAGCGCTTCGGCGTCCCCGTCACGCTCACCCCGCTGTGGAGCGCGCTGCTCGACCGCGGGGCCGACGGCGTGATCGAGGTCGAGCCGGGCTTCTCGCTGGGGGTGTTCTCCGACCCGACCTCGCTGGAGTCTGCCCGCGGGTCACGCCGCGTCGCGGCCCTCACCGCGAAGGCCGTGGCCGACCCCTCGTGGGCGTGGTTGCGCGCGCGGGCTGACCTCGCGGCGCTCGCGTCGAAGGCCCTGGTCACCCTGGTCGACGACGCGGCGCTGCGCGAGCGGGTGCTCTCGCTCGTGGCGCAGCGGGGCCTCGCGGCCACGGTCGACGGAGACGTGGTCACGGTCGAAGACGGCCTCGCGGCGTGGCCGGTGGAGCTCGCCGCGGTGGTCGACGAGGGGCTTCGCGCGTCGCTCACGCTCTCGGCCACGGCCGCGGCGGCGGTGGGCGCGGCGGTGGGGGGCCTGGCGCCGCAGTGGGACTTCGCGCGGGCCAACCAGGCCCTTCGACCGGGC
>JAEYZO010000217.1 GCA_023428035.1 Pseudomonadota bacterium
GAATGATTTTCATTGCCGCCGCCCTCGCGATGGGCTGCGGCGCCGACGGCGGCACCACCAACCCCGTCGTCGACTCGGGCACCAACGCCGGCCGCGACGTCCCGACGGGCGGGTCTGATACTGGCACGAGCTCGGGCACCGACGCGGGCACGCCGACCACCGACCGCGGCGCGAGCACCGACCGCGGCACGACCACGCCGCGCGACTCGGGCTCCCCCCCCGTCGGCGGCGAGTGCGGCCAGGGCCTCTCCGACGCGATCTGCGCCTGCGGGATGAACCAGACCTGCCAGCAGAACGCGCTCAACGGCTCGTCGCAGACCTGCCAGCAGTGCCTCGGCGCCGCGCAGACCTCGTGCTGCCCGGCGCAGTTCCAGGAGATCCAGACCTGCGCGATGCGCAACATGTGCCCTGACTTCGCGTGCGCCCAGCGCATGTGCGCGGCCGAGGTGATGGCCGCGCAGACCTGCTTCAACATGGCGCAGCAGAACGACACCGCCTGTCAGGACTCGCTGGCGGAGTGCTTCGGCACCTTCCCGATCCAGTGCTCCGGCGGCGGCTGATCGCCCTCCCCATCCTCCCCGCTCAGTGGCGCGCGCCGAGGTCTACGTAGGCGCGCCAGCCCTCCTCGATCATCGCCCGGTCCCGCTCGGTGAGCGCCCGCGATTTCTTCGCGGGTGAGCCCACGTAGAGGTAGCCCGACTCCAGCCGCGCCCTCGGCGGCACGAGCGCGCCCGCGGCCAGCACCACGTCGCTCTCGATCACCGCGAGGTCGAGCACCACCGCGCCCATCCCGATCAGCACCCGGTCGGCGACCTCGCAGCCGTGCAGGATCGCCCGGTGCCCCACCGTCACCTCGTCGCCGATCACCGTCGTCGACAGGCCCGTGGTGACGTGCACCATCGCGAGGTCCTGGAGGTTGGTGCGCGCCCCCACCCGGATGGGCATCACGTCTCCGCGGAGCACGGCGTTGTACCAGACCGAGCTCTGAGGCCCGAGGGTCACGTCGCCGACGATCACCGCGCCGTCGGCGACGAAGCAGCCCTCCGCGAGGCGCGGCTCGACGCCCTCGAAGGCCCGCACCACCCCGCGGACGCGCCCGCTCACGCCGACGCCGTCACGACCGGCAGCGACACCCGGCGCCAGGTCGGGGCGATGCGCTCGGCCGCCGCGAGCCTCACCGACTCCACCCGGCCTTCGAGGGAGTGCTTGTTCGCGCGCGTGACCTCGACGGTCACCACGGCCCCCGCGGCCGCGCCCTCGCCCGCGGGAACGTGCACGATCTCGTTGCCGCGGGTGCGACCCACCAGGGTCGAAGCCCCGGGGCGGCTCGGGCCCTCGATCAACACGTCGTGGCGCGTTCCCACCAGCGAGGCGAGGTGCGCGCGGGTCTGCGCCTCGCTGAGCTCGAAGAGGGCCTCGAGGCGCGACTGCTTCTCGGCCTCGGGCACGTCGTCCATCAGCTTGAGCGCCGGGGTGTACGGCCGGGGGGAGTACTTGAAGCCGTAGAGACCGACGAAGCCCGCCTCGCGCACCAGCGAGAGGGTCTCGTCGAAGTCCCCGCGGGTCTCTCCGGGGAAGCCCACGATCACGTCGGTGGAGAGCGTGGTGCCGGGGCGGGCGTCGAGGAGCGCGCGCATCCGGCGGAGGTACTCCGCGCGGGTGTAGCGCCGGATCATGCGCTTGAGCACCCGGTCGCTCCCGCTCTGCACGGGCATATGCACGTGCGTCGAGAGGGCCTCGACCTCGGCGTGGGCGCGCACCATCGCGGGCGTGACGTGCCGCGGGTGCGGTGACGTGTAGCGGAGGCGGTCGAGGCCCGGGGCCTCGCGGGCGATGCGGCGGAGGAGGTCGGGGAACTGCGACTCGTCGGGGTCGCGGTCGGCGGGCATCGGGGCGGTGGGGTCGACGAAGCTGTTGACCGTCTGCCCGAGGAGCACCACCTCGCGGGCGCCCTGCGCGACGAGGGACTGAACCTCGCTCACGACGTCGTCGGCGGTGCGGTAGCGCTCCGGGCCGCGGGTGTAGGGGACGATGCAGTACGAGCAGCGCTCGTCGCAGCCCTTCATCACGGTGACGTAGGCGCTGGCGCCCGTCGCGCCCGTCGCGGCGCTGTTCACGAGGAAGCGCGGCGCGTCGACGTCGAAGACCGTGCGCACGACCTGGGCGGCGCCCATCTCGGCGTCGCGCACGAGGCCCGGCAGCTCGTGGAGGTTGTCGGGGCCCACCACCACGTCGATGAAGGGCATGGACTTCACCAGGCGCTCGCCCTCCTGCTGGGCGACGCAGCCCGCCACGACGAGCACGGCGTCGGTGCGCTTCAGGCGCCCGGCCTCGGAGCGGAGCTTCTGCTCGGCCTTCTCGCGCACGGAGCAGGTGTTGAGCACCACCACGTCGGCGGCGTAGGGGTCGACCACGATGTCGTAGCCCGCGCCGCGCATGAGCTCTTCAATGCGCTGCGAGTCGTGCACGTTCATCTGGCAGCCGAAGGTGACGAGCGCGACGGTGCTTGCCATGACGGCCGCGGAGGGTGTCTGCCGGGGCGCGACGGGTCAAGGGCGCTGGGCGGCGGTGGTATAGCTGCGCGGGTGCGAGGAGCGTTCACGGTGACGGCGGCGGTCGCGGGGGTGCTCGCGGCGAGCGAGGCGCGGGCGCAGGTGGATCTTGGGAGCTGGCCGCGCGCGGCGCGGGGGCCGATCACCGCGGACTACGAGGAGGACGTCCCGGGGCGGGTCGAGCTTCGGGTGACGTCGGGGAGCACCGCGCAGACCGTGGTGGTCGAGCGACGCGCCGCGCCGGGGACGTCGGTGC
>JAEYZO010000569.1 GCA_023428035.1 Pseudomonadota bacterium
GAGCGTGCGCGCGCCGTCGTCGCTGGCGAAGAGGGCGGGCGCGAAGCGGCGGTCGTCGCGGCCCGAGAGGTAGACCCGCGCGGGGTCCGACGGCGCCACGTCGACGGTGCGCCACGAGACCGACTGCACGGCGCGCCGCTCGAAGCGGAGCGTCGTCGCGTCGCCCACGAGGACGGCGTTGTCCTCCCCAGGGATCGCCTCGACGGCGTAGACCGTGCTGAGGTCGGCGCTCGACGCGAGGTCGACGATGAAGGGGTCGCCCTCGACGCGGGCGTCGTCGACGCGGCACGAGGCCGTCAGGGCGTGCACGCCCCACTCGAAGCCGAAGACCACGTCGCCCTGGGGGTTGATCGTGACCGGCGGGTCGGAGGTCTCCGCGGGCGCGAAGGGCGCGAAGAGGGCCTCTTCGCAGGCCCACCCGAAGGTCGCTCCGGCGTCGCGCGAGACCAGCAACCCGAAGGTCGCGCGGAGGACCACCACGTCGCGCCCGGCGCCGATGCCCGTGAAGACCTGCTGCGCGGCCGGGAATCTGCCGTTCGCGCGCGCGGTCGGGGCCGCGGAGAGCGCGAGGGCGGCGAGGGCGGCGGGGAGGAGACGCACCGGGCGCGGAGTCTGGGTCGACACGCGCCGAGGCCGCAAGCGCTTGCGCGCGTGGGTCGCGTCCGGTGAGATGTCGCGGATGCGCTTCTCGACGTCGAACCTGCTCCTCTCGCTTTGCTTCACCTCCGCTGGCCTCGTCGCGTGCGGCGACGAGGGCAGACCCACGGGCATCAACGACAACGACGGCAGCATCGTGATCCCCGAGTCGGGGATGATGACCATCGACCTCGGCCCGGGCTCTGACACCGGCACGAACCCCGACACGGGCGCGACGGAGATGGACGGCGGCGACCCCGCCGACGCCACGACGCTCCCCGACGGGATGGCCGTCGACAACGGGCCCACCGCCGACAACGGACAGCCGCCGACCGACGCGCCCGCGACCGACGCGCCCCGAGACGCTAGCGCCGACGCGCCCGACGCCCCGCCCATCATGCGCTGCGGGATGACCGCCGCGCAGCGAGCCTCCCTGGCGGTGCGCATCGCGACCTGCCTGCGCGAGCCGCCCCAGCGCGTGATCGAGCGGTTCTTCAGGCCCGAGACCTGGGAGGGCGGCGCCCTCGCGCAGCGCAACTGCGCGGCGCTCAGCTGCGCGCGCACGGCGAGGAGCTGCTCGGACATCATGTCGAGCTGCCTGAAGTACACCGCGTCGGAGGTCCCCGGCGGCGCCTGCCCGGGGCCCACGAACGGCTGCGCCGCGTCGCGCTTCGCGACCTCCTGCGCCAACGGGGTGAACATCTCCGACGACTGCGAGGCCACGGGGCAGCGCTGCGTCGCGTCGACCACCGAGGCGCGGTGCGTGCCGATGGCGTCGATGACCGACGCCTGCGCCGACGGCGCCCCGGCGCGCTGCGTGGGCAACCGGCTCCAGCGCTGCGTGGTCGGCGTCTACGCCGACGTCGCCGACTGCAACCGCACGAACACCACCTGCGACGCCGCGGCCGACGCCTGCACCAACCCCTCGGGCCCCGCCTGCGCCGACGCCGCGCCCACCTGCGAGGGCACGAGCCTGCGGGTGTGCCGAGGCGGTCACCTCGTGAACCTCGACTGCGGGCTCATCAACACCGACACCTCGTGCCGCTCCCGAGGGTCGTCGTTCTGCGGCACCGGCGCCGAGTGCGACCCGGCGGCGGCCCCCGCGAACGGCACCTGCGAGGGCAACACCCTCGCGCTCTGCGCCGGCGGTCAGCCGTTCAGGTTCGACTGCGTCGCTGCGGGGTTCTCGGGCTGCGGCGCGACGGGCTGCACGCCCTGACCGACGGGGGGCGGGAGGCACACCGCCCCGTCGACGAGCTCCGCCGCGGTGGCCTCGACCGGCGCCGCGCAGTAGGGCGCGAGGGGAGCCTCGGCCACGCTCGGCGGAGACGGCGGCCCGAACAGCGCCCCAGGCGGCAGCGGCTCCATCGCGGCGAGGATCGACTCGTCGTCGTTGGGGAGCGCGTCGTCCTTCTCCCAGTCCTTCTCGAGCCAGGACCACAGCGGGCCGCCGTCGAGGCAGCCGAGCGCGCGCTCCGCGGGGGTGCAGGCCACGCGCACGTGGAAATGGTCGTCGTGCGGCGCGCTGTCCCCCGGCTGCGCGAGCACCCGCGCGGCGCGCGCGACCAGGGGCGCGGGCGCGCCGATCGAGCGCGCGTGCGTGAGGAGCATCCGGCGGATCCACGCCGCGCAGAACACCCGGATCACGGCGACGTCCGGGTCGCGCAGCAGCGCCTCGACGAGCTTCCAGTTGCGGGCGGCGTCGAAGCGCAGCGGGCTCGCGCGCCCGATCGAGAGCCCCTGGGCGTTGTAGCGAACGAAGCCCGGCGTCAGCACCGGGAGGTCGGTCGCCGCGTCGCGCGCGAAGTACAGGAGGTCTACGTCGCGCCCGTTGCGGTGCGAGTGGTGCCGCTGCACCTGCCCACCCCTCGCCGCGGAGAGGTCGCCGAAGCGCAGGGGCACCGTCGAGCCGTCGCGCAGCATCGCGCGGGCGGCGCGGCGCACCATCGCGACCAGGCGCGCCGTGCCCCAGAGGTGCCCAGACTCGGCCTCGGTGCGCAGCGCGCTGAACCCGTGCCCGCGCTCGGGCATGCGCACGCCCTGCGCCAGCCAGCCCGACGAGGGCGAGCCCCGCGACCCGCCGGGAGAGGCCGCGGAGGGCAGGAGGTGCGCGCACCCGAGCCCGCCGGTGGCGAGCAACGCAGCGAACAGCCCGACTCGAAGTGAAGGCATCGACTCCTCTAGACGTGCGACAGGCGCGTAGAGATTCCCGAAGTGTCGGGGATCGTAGCCGATTCGGGCACCCTCGCGGGGCGCGTCGCGACGGGCTTGACCTGGCGCGCGGGCCTCGCCATCCTGGCGGTTCGCCCGTCTGGCTCACCACACAAAGGGCGATCACCGCAGAGGCAACGCCCGTGGGTATGGACCGGCTGTCCGCGCACCTCGACCGAGGATGGGATCTGCTCGACCAGGGAGACGTGCGCGGCGCGAAGGCGAGCGCGAAGCGGGCCCTCGCGCTGTCGAAGTCCTCGCCCGAGGCGACGAACCTCCTGGGCAAGGCGACGCTCCTAGAGGGCGACCTCGACGGCGCGTTGGAGCTCTTCCGCTCGGCGATCGCCCTCGACGACGGCTACGTCGACGCGTTCATCAACGCGGCCGAGGTGCACCTCGCGCGCGGCGAGCTCGACGAGGCCCTCTCGCTCGCCGACGAGGTGCTGGAGTTCTCCGACCACCCCGACGACGTCGCCGACGCGGTGCTCCTCCAGGTCGACGTGATGCTCGACCGCGGCGACGTCGACGGCGCCCGACGCGCGATGGACCGGCTCCCCGAAGAGCCCCTCGAGTCGCCGCACTTCGCGTTCCTCCTGGGCCGCGCCTGGGTCGACCTGGGCGACCCCGACCGCGCCGAGCCGCTGCTCGTCGAGTCCCTCAAGGCCGACCCGAGCAACCCCGACGCGCACTACTACCTCGCGCTCGCCTTCGAGCAGCGGCGCGAGTGGCGCCGCGCGACCCTCTCGATGCTCGAGTCCGCGGCCCTCGAGGCGAGGGCGCCGCGCGCGCCGTGGTCGCTGCCGCGGGAGCAGTTCCACAAGCGCGTCGAGCGCGCGATGGCGGCGGTCGACCCGAGCCTCGCCGCCCACGTCGAGGGCGCCCTGGTGCTCATCGCCGACGCGCCGGGCGTCGAGGTCATCGCCGACGGCGTCGACCCCCGGGCGGCGGTGCTCATCGAGGGCATGGTCACGCCCGAGACCCCGGCGCGAGACCCTGGCGAGGCCCGCGACGACAGCGCGCGGGTCTTCGTCTACCAGCGCGGCGTCGAGCGGCGCTGCCCCGGCGTCGAAGACCTCGAAGAGGTCATCACCCTCTCCATCGAAGACGAGGTGCGCGCCCACCTCGGGTTGCCCGCCCCCGGCGAGGCAGCGCACGGCCGCCCCGTCACGCGGGAGCCCAGGGCGAGCGACCCGCCGCGACCGCCCGCCCCCCGCGACGAGAGCCCCGACGACGACGAGGCCCCCAAG
>JAEYZO010000625.1 GCA_023428035.1 Pseudomonadota bacterium
CCGCCCCGGCGGGCGACGCGGGCGACGCGACCGCCCTCGACGCGGGCGACGTGCCCGTCGGAGACGTGCCCGTGACCGACGCGGGCGACGCGCCCCTCGTCGACGCGCCCGCCCCCGACGACGTGCCCGGCGACGACGTCCCCCCCGACGACGCGAGCGACCCCTGCGGCGGCTGCGACGACGAGGTCGACTGCACCACCGACGTCTGCGACCGCGTCACCGGCCGCTGCGTGTTCACGCCGGTCAACGCCGCCTGCCCCGCGATGAACATCTGCGACGTCGCGGCGCGCGGCTGCGTCCGCGTCGATTGTACCTCCAACGCCGACTGCGACGACCGCGACCGCTGCAACGGCGACGAGACCTGCTCCATGGGCCGCTGCCAGCCCGGCCCCCCCGTGACCTGCGACGACGGCGTCGCCTGCACCATCGACCGCTGCGACCCGGCCACCGGCGCGTGCTCCGCCCCCACCGACGACGCCCGCTGCGACGACGGGATCTTCTGCAACGGCGCCGAGGTGTGCACTCCCGCCGGCTGCCGCGCGGGCTCCCCCGTCGCCTGCGACGACCGCGTGGCCTGCACCGTCGACCGCTGCGACGAGGCCTCGCGCCGATGCGCCTCGACCCCGAACCCCGGGGCGTGCCCCGCGCGGGGCCCCTGCGTCTCGGTCGCCTGCGACGCCGCCCGCGGCTGCGTCTACGCCGCCGTGGCGGGCTACTGCGACTCGTTCTGCGTCTCGGGCGCGACCTGCAACGTCGACACGGGCAACTGCCAGGGCGGCGGCACGCCCCGCAACTGCTCCGACGGCAACGCCTGCACCGTCGACGCCTGCGACCCCTCGGCGATGATGTGCCGCAACACCGCCGTCGACGCCGACATGGACGGGTTCCCCGCCGCGCGCGTCGGCGCGATGGCGTGCGCGGGCGGCACCGACTGCGACGACTCCGACCCCGACGTGAGCCCCCGCGTGATGGAGGTCTGCAACGGCGTCGACGACAACTGCAACGGCGCCGTCGACGAGGGCGGCGTCTGCGGCGCGCCGGGCGACGACTGCTCCCGCGTCGTGACCCTCGACCTCACCGCGACGAACACCGTGACCGTGGCGGGCTCCACCGCGACGGCGCGCGACGACTTCGACACCGTCTGCGGCGGCTCCGGCCCCGACGTGGTGTACGCCCTGCGCTACCCGACCAACGCCGAGGTCATGATCGAGGTCCTCGGCTCGGGCGGCGCCGACCACACGCTCAGCCTGCGCGACGCGTGCAACGGCGCGGAGTTCGTCTGCAACGGCGACGCGACGCGCTCCACCCGCAACGCGCGGGTGTTCCTGCGGTCGACGCCGGGGAGCCCCTCGACGCGCACGAGCTACGTGGTGATCGACTCGCCCTCCGCGGGGGGCGCGTTCCAGCTCCGCGCGGTGCGCACCGCCGCGGTGCCGCCGGCGTCGTGCAGCACGAACCCGCTGGTGAACGTCACCGCGGGCGGCACGGTCTGGGGCTACGTCTACACCAACGGCGGCAGCCACGTGGCCTCCTGCGGCGGGCTCAACCGCGATGAGGACGTGCTCCGCTACGACGCCCCGCGGGGCGGCCGCACCACGGTGAACCTCCTGCTCGCCACCGCGAACTACGTCGTCTACGCCCGGCAGGATCAGTGCGGCGGCCTGGGCGCCGACTCCATCGCGTGCGGCGGCGCGCTCTCGACGGTGGCCGCGACGCTCCGCCAGGGCCCCGCGTGGTTCTTCGTCGACGGCGCGAACAACAGCTCCGGCGGCAGGTACGTCCTCCGGGTGATGCCTCCGTAGCGTCGACGCTCAGCGCGGCGCGTAGAGGTACACGGTGTCACGGCCGGTCACGTAGACCTTGCCTCCCGCGACGGTGAGGGGCGTCCACTGCCGCACCGAGGGCGGGGCGTCGGAGAAGATCTCCATCCCCGTCGACAGCTCGTAGGCGCGGAGCGTCGGCGTCGCGCCCGCCACCCAGACGATCGCGTCGGCGTCGCCGTTCGAGCTCACCGCGGGGGGGTTGGGGTTGGCGATCGTGCGGCTGCACCACGCCGTCGTCAGGCTCGGCGCCGCGCCGGAGGTGTCGACGCGGGCGGCCATCACCCCGCCGCGCGCGGAGCAGCCCGCCGCGCTCCCTCGGCCCGGGATGAACACGTAGGTGGCCGCGCCGTCGCTCCACGCCGCGGCGGCGCCGAAGACCCCGCCCGCGAAGAGCCTCGCGGAGTAGACCCCCTCGCCCGTCGTCCCGTCGCCCCGCCCGACCCCGCCGAGGTTCGCCCGGTCGAGGAGGTAGGCCACGCCGGCCTCGCCCGCCTGGAGGATCAAGCGCCGGCCCCCCGCGTCGGGCAGCACCACGGGGCCGTTCGAGCCGATGTCGAGGCCCTGCTGGTCGAGGGCGCGCGCGTTCGAGGGCGAGAAGAAATCAGCGACGACGCCCATCTGAAACGTCGGGCCCGACGCGCCGAGGCCGAGTCGCAGCACGAACTCTCCGAGCGAGCCCGGGGTGTGCCCCCCGAGCGGCGTGCTGTTGCCGGTGGCGACGTACATCGCCCCGGCCTCGTCGACGGAGCCCCCGCCGACGGCCCAGATGCCCGAGCCCCGACCGGGCGTCGCGAAGGAGACCTGGCGCGAGGGGTCGGTCGTGTCTACCCCGACGACCCACCCGTGGTAGATCCCGCAGTCGCCGAAGAGGCCGCCGAAGGGGACGTACACGCGGCCCTGGTGCAGCGTGAGCGCCGCGCGCTGCTGCGCCGGCGCGGGGTCGAAGGTCGACCCGTTGCTCATCGTCGGCGCGAGGCGCGCGGGGTAGCCCGGGCGCTCCGAGCCGGTCGCGACGTCGAGCGCGTGGAGCCTGAACTGCAGCGAGCCCTCGTTGTTGTATGAGACGGCGTAGAGGGTGCCCGCCGCGGGGTCGATGACCGGGGTGCCGAGCACGCCGGTGCCCGAGCTGATGTTCCCGCAGGGCTGCAGCGAGCGCGGCACGGGGGCGCCGAGGGCCTCGCGCCAGACGGTCTCGCCGGTGAGGGCGTCGAGCGCGAAGACCGAGTTCGCCTGCGTCGCGACGAACAGGAGCTCGCGCTCCACGCCGCTCACGCGCACCGCGGGGAGGTACAGCGGCTGGGCGTAGACGTCTCCGTCGAGGGT
>JAEYZO010000223.1 GCA_023428035.1 Pseudomonadota bacterium
CCGCGGGGGCGGGGCGCGGAGCCGGCGAGCGGCGGGTACACGCGGTCAGCGTCAGGGCGGCGAGCGCCATCGATCGGAGGGTCGTCACGGCGCGCGCGACACTAGGAGAATTCCCCCAGCGTCGCAAAGCCTCACGGCGCCGCGTTGACCCGCGCGACGGGGTGCGCGTAGGTCATCGCCATGCACCCCGCACAGAGCCTCTGCCGCTTCGTCGACGACTCGCCCGCGCCCCTCCTCGCAGCCCTCACCCTCGCCCGCGCCCTGGAGTCCGCGGGCTTTCAGCGGCTGTCTCTCTCCTCCCCGCGGTGGGAGCTCTCGCCGGGCGGCTGGTTCGTGCAGCGCGGCGGGGCCGTGATCGCGTTCCGTCTGCGCTCTCGGGCCCCGAGGCGCTTCGCCCTCATCGGCGCGCACACCGACTCGCCGCACCTGCGCCTCAAGCCCCGCGCGGGATACGTCACCGAGGGGGTGCTCCAGCTCGGCGTCGAGGTCTACGGCGGCGCCCTGTGGAACTCCTGGCTCGACCGTGACCTCGGCCTCGCCGGCGCGGTCTACACAGACGACGGTGAGGCCCACCCCCTGGTGATCCGCAGGCCCATGGCGCGGGTGTCGCAGCTCGCGATCCACCTCGACCGCAAGGCCAACGACGACGGCCTCAAGCTCAACCCGCAGCTCCACCTCGCGCCCATGTGGGGGTTGTCGAGCTCCTCTACCGACGCGCAGCGGGAGCTCGACGTGGCCCTCGCCCTCGCCGCGGGGGTCGAGGTGAGCGACGTGTGCGCCGCCGACGTCTCCCTCTTCGACGTGGCGCCCTCGACCCTGGGCGGGGCCCGCGAGGAGTTCGTCTTCGCCGCGCGCCTCGACAACCTCGCGTCGTGCCACGCGGGGCTCACGGCCCTCCTCGACGCGGCCGACGGCGCCCCCGAGGCCGCCCCGGTGCTCGCGTGCTTCGACCACGAGGAGATCGGCTCGTCGAGCCTCGACGGCGCCGACGGCACGCTCCTCGACACGGTGCTGGAGCGGGTGTCGCTCGCCCTCGGGGTCGACCGCGCGGGGCACCTCGCGGCCCTCGCGTCGAGCCTGATGCTCTCCGCTGACATGGCCCACGCGCTGCACCCGAACTACACCGACCGGCACGAGCCGCGGCACCGGCCCGCGATGGGCGCGGGGCCCGTGCTCAAGAGCAACGCGAACCAGCGCTACGCCACCAACGGCCCCACCGCGGCGCGGCTCCGGGGCCTCGCGAAGCGCGCCGACGTGCCCCTCCAGGACTTCGTCACGCGCACCGACCTCGGGTGCGGGTCGACCATCGGGCCCATCACCGCGTCTCGGCTCGGGGTGCCCGTGGTCGACCTCGGGGCGCCCATGTTGTCGATGCACTCCGCGCGGGAGTGCTGCGCCGCCGAGGACCACGCCCGTTACTGCGCCCTCCTCACCGCGCACCTGCGCTCTTGACGCTGGGGCCTCGGGCGCGGTGGGCTTCGCGCCATGCGCCTTCGCTACAGGTGGTTCCTCGCTCCCTTGATGGCTGCCCTCGGGGCCTGTGACGACGGCCCCGCCCCCGCGGCCGACGCGGGGCGCGACGCGGCCGACGACATCGCAGACGTCCCTCCCTCAGACGCCGCGGCCGACGACGTCACCGACGCCGCGGCGGCGGACGCTCCCGCCGAGGGCGACGCGGGGATCTTCTCGCGCGTGCCCGCGACGCAGACCTGGGCCGTGCGGGGCCTGCACGGCGAGGCCCACGTGGTCTTCACCGCCGGGCACGTTCCGCACATCTACGCCCGTGACCGGCACGACCTCGCGCGGGTGCAGGGCTTCGTCACCGCCCGCGACCGCTACTTCATGCTCGACCTCGCGCGCCGCTACGCGCAAGGCACGCTCTCGTCGCTCCTCGGAGACGCCGCGCTCAACACCGACCTCGAGAACCGCTCCGCGGGCATGGCCTTCGTCACCGCGCAGCTCATGACCTCCCTCGACCCGACCATGGCCGCGGTCTTCGACGCCTACGCCGAGGGCATCAACGACTACATCGCCCAGGCCCGGGAGCGCTCGGTGCCCCTCCCGAGCGAGCTCGCCCTCGCGGGGCCGCTCCTCGGTCAGTCGAACCCCGCGAACCTCATGCAGCCCTTCACCCGGCGAGACATCGTCGCGATGGGGGTGACCTTCCTCTATCAATCAGGCTTCGAGACGGGTGACATCGAGCGCGCTCGCGCCGCGCAGAACCTCCCGGGAGACTTCGCGGGTCAGGCCCTCGCCGACCTGCGCCGCGCGGGCACCCTCGCGGACATCTGGAACCGCCTCGCGCAGCCCGCCCGGGTCTCGTCCGCGCGCGTGCAGTGGGGCACCGAGATGGGCACCGAGATGGCCCGGGGGATCGTGCCTCCGGGGGCGCGCGACACCACACCGCCCGTGGTCGATCGACCCGCGAGCCCGCACGGCATGGACCCCGCGGGGATGCCGCGGGTGAACCGCGCCGCCCTCGACCGCCTCGCCGACCGGCTGGAGCACATGCAGCGACGGATGCTCCGCGACCGCGAGGAGGGCTTCGGCTCCAACGCCTGGGCGGTGATGGGACGTCACACCCGCGACGGAGCCACCCTCCTCGCGGCCGACGGTCACCTCGGGCTCACGATCCCCACGCTCTTCTACCAGGTGGGGCTCGACACGCAGGTGCTCGGCGGTGGTGACATCCACCAGATCGGGCTCACGCTCCCGCTGATCCCGCTGCTCGCGATGGGCACCAACGGGCGCGTCGCGTGGGGCTTCACGCAGCTCGCGGGAGACATCACCGACTGGTACCGCGAGGAGATCCAGCTCGACGCGATGGGCGCGCCGGCCCGCGCGCGCTTCAACGGCGAGTGGCGCCCCCTCACCCGCGTGAACGAGGAGTACGTCATCGCCAACGTGCCCGCGCTGATGAGCCGCGGGCGCACCGAGACCTGGGCCCGGTGGACCACCTTCGACGGCCGCTGGCTCGCCTCGGTCGAGGGCCGCACCGTCACCGCGACCGAGACCCTCGGCGCCGGAGAGACCCGCGTCTACACCATCGGCGGCTACGTGGTTCCGCGCGACATGGACAACGACGGCACCATCACCGCGGTGAGCTTCGACTACGTCGGCCTCGACCCCGCCGACTCCTTCAAGGCCTACGACGGCTTCGGCCGATCGAACACCGTCGACGACTACCGCCGCGCGTCGCGGGGGCTCGTCGCGACCTCGCTCAACCAGATCGCCGCCGACAACACTGGCAACGTCTACTACGCGGGCTGGCAGGCCGTGCCGTGCCGCAGCTACCTCGCGCGCAACATGGACCGCACCTGGGCCCCCGGCGCGAACCCCGCCCTCCTCCTCGACGGCACGCGTTACGGAGGCTTCACCATCCCCGTCACCGACGGGCTCATCGACGAGTCGATGAGCAGCGATCCGTACCGCTGCGTGGTGCCGCAAGACCGCACGCCCGCGGCGCGCAACCCCACGCGGGGCTACGTGCAGACCGCGAACAACGAGCCCGGAGACATCACCGGCGACGACGACCTCACCTCGGAGCCCTTCTACATCGGAGGCCCCTGGAACGACGGCTACCGCGGCGCGCGCATCGAGGAGCTCCTCGGCGCGGGCGTCACCGCCCGCAACCTCGACGAAGACGCGATGGTGCGCGTGCAGGCCGACGCGCAGTCTCCGCTGGGGCGCTACCTGGGCCCGGTGCTCCTCGACGCCATCGCGCAGGCCCGCACCGCCGCTGAAGGAACCCCCACCCCGGGCAGCCCCGAGGCTCGCCTCGCCGCGCGCTGGATGACCCACCGCGCCGACTACGAGTCCGTCGAGGCGCGGCTGCGCGCGTGGGCGACGGCGGGCTGGCCCGCGCGCTCGGGGGTCGAGACCTTCTACAACACCCCCGACGCCGCGGAGCGCGAGGCCGCGGTCGCCACCATGATCTTCAACGCGTGGGTGGGCCGCTTCGTGCGGGGGGTCTTCGACGACGAGCGCCTCCCGAGCGGGATCTGGTCGAACGGGGGCAACACCGCGAAGATCCGCACGCTGATGCTGATGGTGAACGGGCGCGGCGCGGGCAACAGCACGAACCTGGCGTCGTTCAACCCGGCCACGAACGAGAGCGCGTACTTCGACGTGCTCGGCACGCCCGAGGTCGAGACGAGCCGCGAGGTCGCGCTCACCGCGCTCGAAGGGGCGCTCACCTTCCTGCGCGCTGCTCCCACGGCGGCGGGTCGCGGGGGCTTCGGCACCAACGACATGACCCAGTGGCTCTGGGGCCTGCGGCACCACGTGAGGTTCGACTCGATCCTCACGTCCTTCCTCGGAGACAGCCCGAGCCTCGCGCCCATCGCCAACGGCTTCTCGATCACGCCGCAGCGCATCCCGCTCGCGATGGGGCTGCCCATGAGCGACCCGCGCGCGACGCTCCCGGGCTTCCCCCGACCGGGGGATCAGTGGGGCGTCGACGCGGCGAACTCGGGCCTCGACGGCGAGCGCCACACCTTCGGCTCGGGCCCCACCTACCGCATGGTGATCGCGCTGCGCTCCACGGGCGCCGACGCGATGACCGGCCGCAACGTCGTGCCGGGTGGGCAGTCGGCGGTCACCTCGTCGCCGCACTTCGACGACCAGGCGCGGCTGTGGCTCGGCAACCAGACCGTGCCGATGCTCCTCGCCCCCGACGCGGTGATGGCCGCGGCCATGGAGCGCGAGCGCTTCGTCCCCGCGCCCTGAAGCACGCGTCGTCGGCCCGCGCGCTGCGGTGCCGAGGGTCGCGGCTCTCGCGCTGCTACGCGTCTCCACGTGGAGATGCGTAGGAGGGTGCTGGTGGATCTCGCGAGGTGACGCTTCGGTCTCGCGGGCTTCAGCCCGCGGGCCCGAAGCGCCACGCCCGGCCCGTCAGCGTGCATCACTTCCCCCCGCTCCACGCGATGAGGTGCAGAACCGAGAGGTCTTCGGCCGATAGCTCCGCGACACCACGACGCCCCCTCGACCGCCGCACACCGCTGATACCCTCCCGGGCGCCATGCGCGCCTCGCTCCTGATCCTCTCCACGACGATGGTCCTCGCGTGCGCCTCGACGCAGGTCGCGACGCGCCCCACCCGCCGCCTCGTGCGCGTCGCCGAAGGCACCGCGCTCCACACCCGCGCGGACGACGGCTCCCCCAGCGTCACCGTCGCGAGCGGAGCGACCTTTCGCCGTGTGCGTGCCCGCGGCGAGTGGGTCGAGGTCGAGACCCTCGCGTCGACGCGCCAGTGCGTCCCCACGCTGCGCGCGCCTCGGGGGATGCGGCTGCGCTTCTTCGTGCGGGCCACCTCCGTGGCTCCGGTGCTCGCCGCGGGCGTGAGCGCGTCGGGCCCGCAGGGCTCGCTCACCGTGGAGCCCGGCGTCGCGCTGCGCGAGCGGGCGCTCACCCACGCGGGGCTACGCCTCA
>JAEYZO010000673.1 GCA_023428035.1 Pseudomonadota bacterium
ACCCCGACGACGTGTGCCCCGACGAGCACCACGGCGCGACCCCCGACCCGCAGCCCGAGCGCCGTGGCTGCCCCGCGGCGGATCAGGACGGCGACGGGGTGATGGACCACGCGGACCAGTGCCCGACGGTGCCCCAGGGCGATCACCCCGACCCGAGCCGCGCGGGCTGCCCCCTCGCGGACCAGGACGGCGACGGCGTGCTCGATCCCGACGACGTGTGCCCGACGGAGCCGCAGGGGGCGAACCCCGACCCGAGGGCCGAGCGGCGCGGGTGCCCGCGCTCCGACCGCGACGGCGACGGCGTCTTCGACGACGAGGACCAGTGCGTGGACGTGCCCGCGGGCCAGCGCCCGAGCCCCACGCGCCGCGGCTGCCCCGCGCTCGACGAGGACCACGACGGCATCCTCGACCCGCCCGACGGCCCCGACCGCTGCCCGACGCAGCCCGAGACCTTCAACAACATCGACGACGAAGACGGCTGCCCCGACGGCCGCGCCCTCGTCGAGCAGAGCGGCGTCGACATCCGCATCCTCGAGCAGGTGAACTTCCGCACCGACAGCGACGAGATCACCGGCCGCAGGAGCTTCGACGTCCTCAACTCCGTGGTGTCGATCCTTCGCGCGATGACCAACATCGCGCAGGTCGACGTGCAGGGTCACACCGACGACCGCGGCTCGGCGGAGCACAACCGCGACCTGTCGAACCGCCGCGCGCTCAGCGTGCGCACCTACCTCATCCAGCACGGCGTCGACGAGACCCGCCTCGTGGCCCACGGCTTCGGCCCCGACTGCCCGCTGCGGCCTGGGCGCGCGGCCGCGGCGCGCGCCGCGAACCGCCGCGTGCAGTTCATCATCGTGAGCCCCGAGTCCCCCGCGGGGCAGTGCCACAACCCCACGGCCCCCGCGACCCCCGCGGCGCGCTGACCCCTCTGGCCATCCCTCCGCGCGGCGCGCGATGCTCCGCGCGCGATGGCTGACTCCAACGACGACCCGCTGAAGCTCGCCGAGCTCTTCCAGGGCGGCGGTGAGCCCTGGCTCCCGCTGCTCAAGCCCGTGATCGAGTCGCTCCCCGGTGCGCCGTCGTTCATCGGTCCGTCCCGCGACAAGCGCATCGTCCCCTTGCGCGAGCTCACCTTCCAGGCGCTCAAGCCCAACCCACCCGAGGGGTGGAAGGTGGTGATCTTCGGGCAGAGCCCGTACCCCCGCGTCGAGTCGGCCACCGGCGTCGCGATGTTCGACAACGCGTTCCACTCCTGGCAGGAGCCGCGCTTCCCGCAGGTCGCGTCGATGCGCAACATGCTCAAGAGCGCGTTGATCTGGCGCCACGGCCTGCCCGAGACGCTGCCCGCGAAGGAGGTCGCTCCGCTCCTGAAGAAGCACGAGGTCGTCGCGCCGACCGAGTGGTTCCAGGCGATCCTCTCGCAGGGGGTCCTGCTCGTCGACGCGTCGCTCACGCGGCACACC
Source organism: Pseudomonadota bacterium (assembly GCA_023428035.1). GTDB lineage: Bacteria > Myxococcota_A > Polyangia > Polyangiales > JAEYZO01. The sequence continues at coordinate 1,464 of JAEYZO010000673.1, forward strand.
GACGACGCCGTGCCGGTCGCGAAGCACGTGGAGTTCTGGGCGCCCGTCGCCGAGGCCATCGTGCGGGCCATCATCGAGGCGAAGGAGACCGCGGAGCCCGAGCACAAGGGCGTCGTGTTCGCGTGGTGGGGCGCGCACGCCAAGGCCCTGCGCGGCGCGGTCGATCGCGTCGCGGCGAAGCGCCCGAGCGTGCCCGTGCGCCACGTCGACCACTGGCACCCGGCGGCGCGCGACAACCGCTTCAACGAGGGAGGCCACTACCAGAAGCTCAACGACGCGCTCACCGAGCTCGGCGCGACGCCCATCGACTGGCTCCCCACGCCGGGGTGGAAGGCGCGCCTCGCGACGGCGCCCGAGACCACCGAGCGCATGGGCGGCTTCCTCCAGGAGACGATGGAGCTGCACAAGTTCTACCTCGACCGCCTCCAGGGCGCGCGCGACGAGAAGCCCGAGGGGATGCCCGCGCTCGACGGGGTGATGGCGACCCCGCGCGTCGACATCGCGTCCGCGCTGCGGGGCGCGGAGAAGGCGGTGCCCGGCCTCGCGGGCGCGGCGAAGACGGCGTACGCGTGGGCGAGGAGCGCCGTGCAGCAGGGCCGCTCGCTGGGCCTCGACGTCGACGAGGTCGCGGCGATCTACCTCTACACCATGGCGTCGCAGTTCTACCGACGGCTGAACGCGGCGCTGAGGGACGACGACCGCGGCGCGGCGCGGCCGTTCTTCCCCTACCTGCGGATCTTCATCGACGCCTTCGGCCGCCTGCCCGCGTCGAAGGCGCCGCTGTGGCGCGGCGTGCACGCCGACCTGCGCGCGCAGTACCCCGAGGGCGCCGACGTGACCTGGTGGGGCGTGTCGTCGTGCACGCCGAAGGTGTCGGTGGCGCGGGGCTTCCTCGGGAGCAGCGGCGCGCGCACGATCTTCGAGGTGCACCCGCGGGGCGCGGTGAGCATCCAGAAGCTCTCGGCCTTCGTGGGCGAGGAGGAGTACGTGCTCGCGCCGGGTACGCGCCTCCGCGTGCGCTCGGCGACGGTCGCGAAGGACAAGCTCTGCACGGTGGTGCTGGAGGAGCTCGACGCGCCGCGGCTGGTGGCGTGAGCCCGTGAGTCCTCCGGCTCACCGCGGTCGCGACCGACGGCGCGCCGGACTACAACCGCCACCTCGCGAAGGACACGCCCTTCACCGAGCGGTTCCTCTCGCGCGGGTGAGCGCGACTACTCGGGCAGCGTGCCGACGACGCGCGCGTAGACGGCCTCGGCGCGGGCCTCGCACGCCGCCCAGTCGAGGTGGCGCTTGTTGGCGACGTTGTAGTCGAGCTTCGCGAGCTTGTGCTCGGGGAGCCTGAACACCGGCGCGAGCTTGCCCTGGAGCATCCCGACGGCGACCTCCTCGTTGTCGCTCACGAGGTCGTCCACCGGGCGGAACGGCCCCGGGCCCAGGCCGTAGTTCACCATGTTGCGTCGCTCGGGCGGGGCCACGAGGAAGTGACACGCCTCGTGGAGGAGCTTCTCGGTGTCGCACCCGCGGTCGCCCGCGACGAAGAAGGTCCGCCCGTCGAAGCCCACGGGCTGCGCGAAGAAGGGCGCCTTGCCCTGTTCGTCGCCCTGGAGTGAGACGATCTTGACGCCCTTTCCCGTGGTCTTCGAGACCCACTTCGTGAGCGCCTCCCAGCGGGTGCCGCAGCGGTTCGCGGGGACGAGGCAACAGGGCACGCGAGGCTTCATGGCGGCCGCTCTCTACGCGAGAGGAGCGGGGCAGACAACGCGGGCCAGGGATCGAAGGGGTGACCCGCGTTCAGCCGCACCCCGTCATGGTCGTTCTCGCCGCCGCGCCCCCCTCGCGGTCCCCTCGCACATCGGCGATGCTCGACGCTCGCGAGGGACCTTATGACTTCTTCATCCTTGATGGGCCGGCGCGGTCACCGCGCCCCGGCGATCGCCGTCGCGTTCGCCGCTCTCCTCCCCGCCTGCGGCGACCCCACCGCCGCGCCGCCAGCGACCACCGCCGACGCCACCACCGTCGACGTCACGGCGGTCGACGTCTCGAACCTCGACGCGCCCATCGGCGACGCGCCCGCGGTCGCCGACACGTCCACCGCGCCGGCCGACGCGAGCGCCGCGGACGCCTCCGCCGACGTCGACGAGCCCCCCTGCGGGGAGAACTTCTCCTGCCCGAGCGGCTACCGCTGCGTGGGCCTCTCGACCGTGCGCTGCGTGCGCGCGGCCCCCGCCGGAGCCCCCTGTAGGAACAGCGTCGACGACCCGATCTACTGCGTCCCGAACCTCACCTGCGAGCCCGTGAACGGCGTCTCTCGCTGCGTGGAGCAGGGCGCGGAGCACGGCCTCTGCCGCAACACCGACGGCTGCTCCCCGAGGTGCGACCCTGGCCTCGGCTGCGACCCCACGACGCACTGCCGACCCGGCCTCGCGGTGGGTGACCTCTGCGGCGGCGCGGGCGACTTCTGCAACGAGGGCGCGTCGTGCCAGAGCGTCGCCGGCACCCTGCGCTGCGTCGCCGATGGAGCCCTCGGCGGCTACTGCGGCTTCGGCCGCGCCTGCGGCGCCGGCCTGCGCTGCTACGGCCTGAGCTCCGGCTCCGCCACGGGGTGCAACCGCGAGTACAACCGCTGCTACGCGGGCCTCGCGCCCGGAGAGCCGTGCGCCCTCGACGGCCCCGCCTGCGGCGCGGGGACGCGCTGCGAGATGAGCCGCGGGCAGAGGCTCTGCCTGACGCACAGCGACGGCACCCCGGGCGGGCGGTGCCGCGAGGCCGAGC
>JAEYZO010000227.1 GCA_023428035.1 Pseudomonadota bacterium
CGTCGACACCGCGTCGAGGCGCGTCGCGTTCGCCCTCCACGCCCAGACCGTGAACACCGCCGCGAGGCCCGCGGCGCAGGCGAGCGTCGCCGCGAGCAGCCGCCGCGAGCCCCGGCGACCGACCCGCTCATACGCGCTCAACGTCGTGAATTTTCTGTCGGGTATCACCAGCGACCGCACGAGGTCACCGAGGAACCACCCCCGCGCCTGCGTCGCCGCCTGCCCCAGCGGCGTGCCGTGGTCCGCCGCGCTCGTGAGGAACACGCCCCGCAGGAACGGCGGCGGCCCAGCGCCCGGGTCGCAGAGCGCAGCCACCACTCGGAGCAGCGGGGGCCGCGTCGCCTCGCACCACTGCGGGAACTGCCACGCGAGCTCGCGCGTCGCCGCGGGCGTGCGCCAGTTCGACGCGTGGAGCACCCGCCGGAGGAGGTGCGTGCTCATCTCCCGGAGGCCCTGGTCGACCGCGTCGAGCCGGGCGTCGGGCTTCGTCGCGACGGGCACGGTCACCCCGAGCACCTGCGCGCGCTCCGAGGGCTTGAGGTGCGCGACCGCCGCGGCGAAGCCCTGGAGCCGGTCGATCCCCGTCGCCACGACGTACACCGGCGCCTCGACGCCGCTCTCGGCGCGCACGGCGTCGACCTTCGCGCGAAGCCTCCGGCCCAGCGCGTCGGCGTCGGGCTCAGGGAGCGCGGCGATCGCGTCGGCGGAGACCGTGAGCACCAGCGCGTCGAGGGCGACGCCCTCGCGGAGCACCCGCAGCCGGTGCAGCACGCCCTGGAGCACCGTGCGGAGCGAGGGGTCGCGCGCCACGCGGCCGGCGACGTCGAACCACACCGCGCTCGACCCGACCCACACGCGGAGCGGTCGGTCCGACGCGGTGGTCGCGTAGCGGAAGGCGTCTCCCGAAGAGGCGACGAGGCTGCTGGCGCCCGTCGCGCCGTCGCCGAGCACCAGCACCCGCGGGAGCTGCAGCGAGACGTCGAGGGTGGGGCGAGCGAGGCGAAGCTCCTCGTCGACGGCGGAGAGCTCCGCGAGCGTCGACGGGGCGTCGGGGGCGCGCTGCGGCTGCGAGAGGGCGGTCGCGCTCCGGTCGCGGCGCCCCGCGAAGAAGGCCCAAGCGAGCGAGGCGACGCCCACCGCGCCGACGAGCGCCCACCACCCCCGCGCCAACGGGAGCACCGACGGAGGGACCGACGCCGCGACCGTGACGAGCACCGCTACCAGCCACGGGGAGCGCATCGCCGCGGAGTCTACCCGAGTCCTCCGGCGGGCTCTCCACTCCGTGCGCGGCGCAGGGCGCGGCCCGTGGGGCAGTCGACCGCGGCGAGCTCCTCGGGGGTCCCCTCGGCCACGACCCGACCGCCGCGCACGCCACCCCCGGGCCCGAGCTCGATCACGCGGTCGGCCAGGGCGATGAGCGACAGGTCGTGCTCGGCCATCACCACCGTGTTGCCCTGCTCCACGAGGCGCGTGAGGAGCGCCGCGAGCTGCGCCACGTCGCTGGGGTGCAGGCCCGCGCTCGGCTCGTCGAGGAGGTAGACCGTGCCTCCTCCGTCTCGGCGCGAGAGCTCTCGCGCGAGGCGCAGCCGCTGGGCCTCTCCCCCAGAGAGCGTGCTCGCGGGTTGCCCCAGCGTGAGGTACCCCAGGCCGACGTCGTGGAGGCGCAGGAAGAGGTCCCTCATGCGTTCGAGCCCGGTGAAGTGCTCGGCCGCCTCGTCGACGCGCATCGCGAGGGCGTCGGCGATGGAGCGGCCCTTCCATTTCACCGCGAGGGTCTCGGGCTCGTAGCGCGCGCCCCCGCAGGCGTCGCACACCACCTCGACGTCAGGGAGGAAGTGCATCTCGACCCGGAGCACGCCCGCGCCCTGGCAGCGCTCGCAGCGGCCTCCCTTCACGTTGAAGCTGAAGCGCGCCGCGCGGAAGCCCCTCGCCCGCGCCTCGGGCAGCACCGAGTACAGGTCACGGAGCATCGGCATCAACCCGATGGCCGTCGCGGGGCAGGACCGGAGGCTCCGCCCGATCGGGTGCGAGTCGAGCGTGACCACCCGCTTCACCGCGCCCGTCACGGTCAGCCCCGCGAGGGGGAGCCCGTCGAGGGCGAGCCCCGAGGTCACCCGCGTCAACGCGGGCGCGAGCGCGCCGTAGACGAGGGAGGACTTCCCCGCGCCCGACACGCCCGTCACGGCCACCATCGCGGCTAGCGGGAGCGTGAGGTCGACGTCCTCCAGCGACCCCGCTCGCGCGCCGCGGAGGCGCAGCGAACCTTCGCCCGCGCGCCGCTTCGCCGGCGGCCTCGCCCTGCTCCCCTGCGAGAGCCAGGGCCCGGTCACGCTCCTCGGGTCCGACGCGATCTGCGCGGGGGTGCCCTCCGACACCACGCGCCCCCCCTCGGCGCCGGCGCCCGGGCCGAGGTCGACCACGTAGTCCGCCGCGCGCACCACGTCGAGGTCGTGCTCCACGACGATCACGGTGTTGCCCTGCGCTACGAGCGCGCGCAGCGCCTCGATCAGCCGGGAGACGTCCTCGGGGTGCAGGCCCGCGGTGGGCTCGTCGAGCACGTAGAGCACGCCCGCGAGGGATCCCCCGAGCTGCGTGGCGAGGCGAGCGCGCTGGGCCTCGCCGCGGGAGAGCGCAGTGACGACGCGGCGCAGGGGAAGGTGACCCAGGTCGCAGCGGAGCATCCAGTCCAGTCGAGCGAGCGCGCCGCGGATCACCTCGTCGACGACGGGGCCTCCGCGACCCTCGATGGGCGCGTCGCGGAGGAACGCCGCCGCGGCCTCGACGGACATGGCGCTCATCGCTGCCATGCCCGCGCCCGCCACGGTGTAGGCGAGGGCCTCGGGCCTCAGCCGCGCGCCTCCGCAGGCAGCGCAGGGAGCAGCGTCGACCGCGCGCTCGGTGGCCGTGTCGTCGTCCTCGTCGTCGGCCTTCGAGCGCGAGGACTTGGCGGGGGCGGTGAGCGAGAGCGCGCCCTCGAAGCCGTCTCCGTCGCCGCGGAGGATCTCCTCCCTCGCCCGCGGCGGCAGAGACCTCCACGGCGCGTCGAGGTCGGCGCCCCCGGCTCGGGCCCAGCGCTCCAGCGCCTCGGGGAGCTTCTTCCCTGACACCCCCCGCAGCGCGCCCCCCCGCACCGAGAGCGAGGCGTCGAGGACCATCGCGTCCGCCGCGGCGTCCTCGGTGCCGAGCCCAAGGCAGCGAGGGCAGGCGCCCTCGGGGCTGTTGAAGGAGAAGAGCCCGGGCTCCGGCGGGGGCAGCGAGGCCCCGCAGGCAGCGCACACCGAGCGGTCGCTCATCACCCGCTCGTCCCCGTCGGCGGTGACGACTCTCACGAGGCCCCCCGCGGTACGGAGCGCGAGCTCCACCGCGTCGAGCACCCTCCCCCGCGCGCCCTCGCGGACCACCACCCGGTCGATCACGACGTCGATGTCGTGCGATCGCCGAGGGTCGAGGGGTGCGACCTCGTCGAGCGCGAGCACCTCGCCGTCGACGCGCGCCCGCACGAAGCCCTCGCGGCGCCACGCGTCGAGGCGCTCGGCGTGGTCG
>JAEYZO010000792.1 GCA_023428035.1 Pseudomonadota bacterium
CTCCGGCGGCGGTCGCTACTACGGCGCCGACTACGACGTCTCCGAGCTCAATCAGCACCACACCGGCGGGCGCCACGAGTACATGATCGCGGGCTCCGCGATCGCGGCCGACGTGGTGTTCAGCCTCCCCAAGCTCAAGACGCACAAGAAGGCCGGCGTCACCGTGACGCTGAAGAACCTCGTCGGCGTGAACGGCAACAAGAACTGGCTCCCGCACCACACCGAGGGCGACCCGCGACGGGGCGGCGACGAGCACCCCGACCCCGGCCTCGTGCACCGCTTCGAGCGACGGGCCGTGGCGACGCTTCGTCGGGTGTCCCTCGCGCTGCCCGTGCTGGGCCCGTGGATCCACCGCAAGGCCCGGGGCGTGGGCGCGAGGGTCTTCGGCGACACCGAGTCGGTGGTCCGCAGCGGCAACTGGTCGGGCAACGACACCGTCTGGAGGATGTGCCTCGACCTCAACAAGCTCATCGCCTACGGCGCCCCCGACGGGACGCTCCGAGCGCCCGTGGCGTCGAGCCGCAAGCGCCACCTCTCGCTGGTCGACGGGATCGTCGCCGGTGAGGGGAGCGGGCCGATGAACCCTGACCCGGTGAACGCCGGGCTGCTGGTCTTCGGGGTGAACCCCGCGAGCGTCGACGCGGCGTGCGCGTGGCTGATGGGCTTCGACCCGGAGCGCGTGCCGGTGGTGCGCCAGGCCTTTCGCGCGCGAGGCTTCCCGCTGGCCGAGTGGGGCTGGCGCGACGTGCGGGTGGTGAGCGACGTCGCGGCGTGGAACGCGCGACTGCCCGACATCCCCGACGCGTCGACCTTCCATTTCCGCCCGCACTTCGGGTGGACGCGCCGCGTCGAGCGGAGCGCCCCCCGCCGCGAGGTCGCATGAACGAACAGCTCGTCACGAAGCTCTACGACCGGCTGCCCGTCGCCCTGCAGAACGCGGCCTGCACCGCGTACGGCCTGCGGGAGCGGCGCGCGCGCTACAGCCCGGAGTTCCACCGTCGGCTCGAGTCGCTGGAGGCGTCGGACCGGTGGAGCCGCGCGGACATCGACGGGTACCAGGACGAGCGGGTCGCCGCGCTCGTGCGCCACGCCTACGAGCACGTGCCCTTCTACCGCGAGAGGATGAAGTCCCTCGGGCTCGCGCCGGCGGACGTGCGGTCGCGCGCGGACCTCCCGAAGCTCCCGATCCTCACCAAGGAGGACGTGCGCCAGAACCGCGGCGCCCTCGTCGCGACGAACGCCGACCCGAGACGACTGCGGCACTCTCACACCAGCGGCACCACGGGCAAGAGCCTCCAGTTCGACGTGACGGCCGACTCTCAGGCCTTCCAGTGGGCGGTCTGGTGGCGCCACCGGCACCGCTTCGGGCTGCGCCTCGGCGACCTGCACGCGAACTTCATGGGCAAGCTGGTCGTGCCGCCCTCGCAGACGCGCCCGCCCTACTGGCGCTGGAACTGGGCCTTTCGCCAGGCCCTCATCCCCATGCAGCAGGTGACCCCCGAGAAGGTCCGCCCGCTGGTGGAGTTCCTCGACGCGCACCCCTTCGTCTTCTGGGCGGGGTACCCCTCGATCCACCACGCGCTCGCGCGGGCCGCCCTCGACGCGGGGCTCTCGCTGCGCCGGCCCCCGCGGGTCATCGCGACCGGCGCGGAGAACCTCCTGGAGGTGCAGCGGCGCGACCTCGAGGCCTTCACCGGGGCGACGGTGGCGGACCAGTACGGCTTCTCCGAGGGCTGCGGCAACGCCTCGCAGTGCGCCGAGGCGGGGCGCTACCACGAGGACTTCGAGTTCTCGGTGATCGAGTGCGTCGACCCCGAGCCCACGCCCGACGGCCGGGTCCGCGGTCGGATGGTGTGCACGGGCTTCGCGTGCCCCGAGTTCCCCTTCCTGCGCTACGAGGTCGGAGACAGCGCGGTGTGGAGCCGCGACGACGACCCCTGCCCCTGCGGCCGACGCTCCCGCGCCATCGAGCGCGTCGAGGGCCGCATGGACGACTACGTCGTCACCCCCGAGGGGATGCGCGTGATGCGCTTCGACTACCTGTTCAAGGACACCCACGAGGTGCGCGAGTGCCAGGTCGTGCAAGAGCGCCTCGGGGAGCTCGTGCTCCGCGTGGTGCGCCGACCGGGCTACGCCAGCTCCGACGAGGCCGTGATCGTGGGCGAGGTGCGCCGCTGGATCTCGCCCACCATCGAGGTGCGCTTCGACTACGTCGACGAGATCCCCCGCGAGGCCGCGGGCAAGTTCCGCGCGGTCAAGAGCTACCTGCGCGAGGGCCGAGCCGCGTCGGCGGAGTGATCGCTCAGCCCCTCGCCGGCGGGTCGACGTAGCGCACCACCTCGTTGCGGAACGTGCGGAGCGTCGTCTCGCCCGGCGCGTGCGAGAGCACGTAGTTCGGCCCGACGGGGACCTTCCCCTTCCCGTTCGGGGTGTCGACGATGAACTTCGGCAGCGCGATGCCCGTGAGCCGGCCCTGGAGCCGCTCCATGATGTCGACCCCCGCCGCGAGCGGCGTGCGCAGGTGCCCGGTGCCGCGCACCGGGTCGGTCTGGAGGAGGTAGTACGGCCGCACCCGCGCGCGCACCAGGCCCCGGAAGAGCCGCGCCAGGGTGTCGGCGTCGTCGTTCACCCCGCGCAGCAGCACCGTCTGGTTCATCACCGGCAGCCCGTGATCGACGAGCCTCTCGCAGGCCGCGACCGACGCGGGGGTGAGCTCCTTGGGGTGGTTGAAATGGGTCATCACCCACACCGGGGCGTGCGCGCGGAGCATCCGGCAGAGACCTCGGGTGACCCGTGATGGCAGCACCACCGGGGCCCGCGTCGCGAGGCGGATCGTCTCCACCGAGGGGATCTCCCGCAGCGCCGACAGCACCCGACGCAGCCGGGGCGTGGCCATCACCAGGGGGTCGCCGCCCGAGACGATCACGTCGGTGACCTCGGGGTGCGCGCGGAGCCACTCCATCGCGGGCTTGAGCTTCTCATCGCTGCGCGCCCCGCCCCCCTGCCCCACCATCCGCGAGCGGGTGCAGAAGCGGCAGTAGACCGAGCACCGGTCGGTGACCAGCAGGAGCGCGCGGTCGGGGTAGCGCTGCACGAGGTGGGGCGCGACCTCGTGGGCCTCTTCGCCGAGGGGGTCGCGGAGGTCTCCCTTCACCTCGACGGCCTCGTCGGCGCGCGGCACGCACTGGAGCCGGATGGGGCAGCGCGGGTCGTCGACGTCGCAGAGCGAGAGGTAGTAGGGCGTGATCGACAGGGGCAGCCCCGCGCGCAGGGCGCGGC
>JAEYZO010000798.1 GCA_023428035.1 Pseudomonadota bacterium
ACACCGGCCCGAGGGACACCGGCCCGATGGACACGGGCCCCAGGGACACGGGCGCGGTCGACGTGACACCCGACGTCGCTTTCGCGGATCAGACGTCGCCGGTCGACCGCCCGGCGGCGCGCGACGCGGGAGACGCGGGGGGAGACCCGCCGGAGCTCAGGGCGCTGGAGGGGAGCTGCGGGTGCCGCGCGGGCTCCACCGCGCCCAGGGGAGCGGCGTGGATGGTGGCTCTCGCGGGCCTCGCGCTCAGGCGCTCTGCGTCGCGGCGAGGGCGGGGCCGTCGGCCTCCCAGCGCATGACGCAGACCGGGCGCGAGAGCGAGCGCCGCGCGTCGACGGTGAAGGGGTTGGCCACCGCGTCGCGCAGCGAGGTGTTGAGCAGCGCGTCGCGCAGGAGCCTCGCGTCGGTCTGCGGAAGGCGCAGCGCGGCCTGCACCACCCAGCGCAGGGCGTCGTAGCCCAGGGCCGCGAAGGTGCCAGGGCTCGCCCGGTGCCGCTCGCGAAAGGCCGCCACGAAGGACTCCACCTCGGGCCGCTGCGCCGTGGCGGAGAACGCGTCGGTGTAGAGCACGCCGTCCACGGCGTCTTGCGCGTAGCGGCGCACCTCGGGGCTCGCCCAGCCGTCGCCGCCCACGATCTGCACCGACCCGCGCCCCTGGTGCAGCGCCACCGCGAGGCGCCCCGCGTCTTCGCTCGCCGCGGGGGCGTAGACGACGTCGGCCCCGGAGCCCCGCAGGCGAGCCGCGAGGCGCACCAGCTCGGTGTCGTCGGTGTACGAGTCGCGCAGCGCGAGCTCACCCCCCGCCGCGCGGAAGGCCGTCTGGAACGCGTCGGCCATCGAGACGTGCAGGAGCGAACGCCGGCGGTAGATCACCGCGGCGCGGCGCTTCTGGAGCGACTGTCGCGAGTACCTCGCGATGGCCTGGGCCTGCTCGGCGTCGGTGACCGCGGTGCGAAAGACGAAGTCCCCCACGCGGGAGACGTCCCTCGCGGTGGAGGCCGTCGCGATGAAGACCGCGCCGCGGCGCTGCGCCGCCGCCGCCCCGCGCTCGTTCGCCACCGACGACACCTCGCCGAAGACACACAACGGAGACTCCCGCTCGATGGCCCGCGCCGTGAGCGTCGCGGCGCGCGCCTCGCGGCTCTCGGTGTCGAGGGCCACCAGCCGCAGGCGCCTCCCGTTCACCCCCCCGCGGAGGTTCTGCTGCTCCACCGCCAGCTCGACCCCGTGGAGCAGGTCTTCGCCCCAGGGCGCCCGGTCGCCGGTCTTCGGCACGAGCAGGGCCACGGCCAGCTCGCTCCCCCGGCGCCACCGCCCGCAGCCCGAGCCGGCCAGGGCCGCGCCCGCGCCCACCAGCAGCGCGCGTCGGGAGTGCCTCGGTGACTCGTCGCTCACGGCGCGGACTTGTAGCCCCGCTCCCCCGGCCCCCTCAATCTCCGAGGGCGAAAAGCACCACGGCCAGGCCTCTCCCTGCTATGAGCGCGACCCATGGTCACCGCCTACGCCGTGGTCCTCTCGGTGCACGTCTTCTCGCTGCTGCTCTGGGTGGGGAGCCTCATCAGCATCACCCGCGTGCTCTCCTCCGCCGCGGGGGAGCCCGAGCCCGTGCGCGCGAAGCTCGCCGCCACCGCGCGCCGCATCTACCGGGTGGTGTCGTCCCCCTGGATGGGCTTCGCCCTCCTCTCGGGCCTCGCCATGATCGGGATGCTCAAGGGCCAGCAGTTCCGCTTCGGGTGGTTCCACGCGAAGTTCACCTTCGCGCTGGTGATGCTCGGCCTGCACTTCGCGCTCGGCGCGCGCGTGCGCAAGGCCGAGTCCGAAGGCCTGACGGACGAGGCCGCGGGGGGCGTGCGTCCCTTTCAGATCGGCGTGCTGGTCGTGGCCTTCGTGACGGTCTTCTGCGCGATCGGGCTCAAGGCCATCCTGACGCGCTGAACCCCCTCCCCCGAGGGGTTCAACCTCAAAAATCTGGGGTTCAACCCCACCTGAGCTGGGGTTCAACCTCAAAAATCTGGGGTCCAACCTCAAAAATCTGAGGTCCAACCTCAAAAATCTGGGGTTCAACCCCACCTGAGCTGGGGTTCGACCGTTCACCGCCCCGCGGGGCGGCCTCCCTTGCGGGGGTCGCTCGCCGCTTCGAGGCGCACGCCGTCTCCGCCGCGGGCGATGCGGATCGCCTGCACCACGGCCCCGTAGCGCAGGGGCTCCACCTGGTGCCCCCGCGCGCGCAGCTCCGCGAGCACCGACTCGGGGACATCACTCTCGGCGCCCATCGACTCGGGCTGCGCGGCCTGATGCACCCGCGGGTGCGCCACGGCCTCGGCTACGGGCGTACGGAGCACCATGGCGCGGTAGGCGGCCTGGGTGACGGCGGTCACGATGCGCGTGCCGCCGCTGCCGCCCACGCAGAGCACCGGGCGGTCTCCCTCGAGCACGATGCTCGGGGTCATCGTCGACACGGGGCGCCGTCGCGCGCCCGCGAGGTTGGCGGTGCTCGCCGCGGGGCCCGTCGCGTCGGCCGCGGGGGGGGCGGTGAAGTCGTCCATCTCGTCGTTGAGCCAGAAGCCGCGCACGCTCACCCCCGCGCCGAAGGGGATGTTCACCGTAGTGGTCACGCTCGCGACGTTCCCCTCGGCGTCGACCACGCAGACGTGAGACGTACCCGTCCCGGGCGCCACCGCCGCGGGAGGAGGCGCGTCGGGGAGCGGGAGGTCGTAGTCGCTCGACGGCCGCGCGCGGGCCATGTCGAAGCGCGCCGCGCGGGCGGCCACCCTCTCCGGCGCCAGCAGCGCGTCGACGGGCACGCGCACGAAGTCGGGGTCGCCGAAGTAGCGGGCGCGGTCGAGGAAGGGCCCGCGCCACGACTCCGCGAGCGCGTGCACGACGTCGACCTCGCCGCGCGGGGCCCAGCGCTCCATCAACGCGAGGGAGCTGAGGAGGGTGTAACCCCCCGCGCTCTCGGGGGGAGCGGTCACCCAGCGATACCCGAAGCGCTCCGCGGCGAGGGGCGGGCGCTCGACGACGCGGTAGGCCGCGAGGTCTTCGGTGGTGATGACCCCGCCGATGGCGGCGGCGGCGCGCACGATCTCTTCGGCCACGGGGCCGCGGTAGAAGTGGTCGGCGCCCTCGCGGCCGAAGGCGCGCAGGGTCTCGGCGAGGGCGGGGTTTCGCACCGTGCTCCCGGCGCGCATCCCGCCGTCGCCGTCGGCGAGGTACGCGCGACCGACGGGGTCGCGGCGGAGCGCGTCGACGAAGCGGGCCGAGATCGCGGCCATGTGCTCGCTCGGGGTGAAGCCGTTCTCGGCGAGGCGCGCGGCGGGCTCGACCACGCGAGGGAGCCCCAGCCGACCGAAGCGGCGCAGGAGCTCTTCGATGCCGCGGGGCTCCCCCGGGACGCCCACCGTGGGGCCCATCGGTCGCGGGGGCCCTCCCGGCGTGAAGCGGGTGATCATCTGGGGCGTGAGCGCTGCGGGCGCCGTCTCGCGGAAGTCGATGAAGGTCAGCGTGCGGTCGCTCGCGCGGTAGTAGAGGGCGAAGCCTCCGCCGCCGAGGCCGCTCGACGCGGGCGAGGCC
>JAEYZO010000236.1 GCA_023428035.1 Pseudomonadota bacterium
AGTTCGTGCAGGCCCGCGCCTGCGCGGCCATCGCGGGCGCGCCCCGCGACGAGCTCTCCCTCGAGGTCTTCATGCCCTCGGAGTGCGCGGCCACCGTGACCTCGCTCTGGCGCTGGCACCAGCCGGAGGACGGCGGAGTGGCCACCCGGCGCTACCGCCTCGACCTCACCGGCGCGTGGCACGGCTGGTCTCGCGCGCTCCACGAAGACGTCACGCTGCGGGCCTTTCGCGTGCGTCACCGACGCAGCCCAGCCCTCGCGTGGCGCGTCGAGTCTCGCGGAAGGGTCGTCGCGTACTCCGGCGACAGCGCGCCCTGCGACGCCCTGGTCGAGTGCGCCCGGGGCGCCGACCTCTTCGTCTGCGACGCCGCGGCCCCGGTGGGGGAGGACCTCAGCGAGAGCGCGGGGCACTGCAACCCGCGGCAGGCCGGCGAGGCCGCGCGCGAGGGCGGGGCGAAGGCCCTCGTGCTCACCCACCACGCGGGCGGCGACGGCGCCGAGGTCATGATCGCCGACGCGAGGGCGTCGGGCTTCGCGGGCAGGGTGATCGTGGCCGACGACGGGCTGCGGTTGACCGCGTAGACGTCTTCGCACCCGCGAAGGGCGTTTTGCGCTGTAAAGCCTCGCGGCGCGGAGGTTGACGCGGGATGTCGCGGCGGGTTCCATGCGCGCGCTTCGGCGCGGACCATGCACCGCGTCAGAGGCGGCAGGCGTGGCTCACCGTCGTGTGGGTCGTCGCCTCGATGAAAGGGTTTCTGTGATGCAGCACGAACGGAAGACGACTCGCCTCAAGGACATGATCCGCCGCCCCGAGATGGCGTTCATCATGGAGGCTCACAACGGGCTGAGCGCCCGCGTGGCCGAGGAGGCGGGCTTCGAGGGCATCTGGGGCAGCGGGCTCTCGATCTCCGCGGCGCTCGGCGTGCGCGACCACAACGAGGCGAGCTGGACGCAGGTGCTCGAGGTCGTGGAGTTCATGGCCGACGCGACCAGCGTGCCGATCCTCCTCGACGGCGACACGGGCTACGGCGACTTCAACACGATGCAGCGCGTGATCCGCAAGCTGGAGCAGCGCGGCGTCGCGGGCGTGTGCATCGAGGACAAGATCTTCCCGAAGACCAACAGCTTCATCCGCGGCGCGGGGCAGCCCCTCGCGAACATCGACGAGTTCGCGGGCAAGATCAAGGCGGGCAAGGACGCGCAGCGCGACGACGACTTCGTGATCGTGGCGCGCGTCGAGGCCTTCATCGCGGGCTGGGGTCTCGAAGAGGCCCTCAAGCGCGCCGAGGCGTACCGGGTCGCCGGCGCCGACGCGATCCTGATGCACTCGGCCCTGCGGCAGCCCACGGAGATCCTCGCGTTCCTCAAGGAGTGGGGCAACCGCCTGCCCGTGGTGATCGTGCCGACGAAGTACTACCAGACGCCCACCGAGGTCTTCCGCGAGGCGAAGGTCTCGCTGGTGATCTGGGCGAACCACCTGATGCGCTCGGCGCTGAAGGTGATGCAGGCGACCGCGCGGCAGATCCACGGCGACCAGTCGCTGATCAACGTCGAGGAGGGCGTCGCGCCTCTCGCCGAGGTCTTCCGCATCCAGGGCGAGCACACGCTGGAGGAGGCCGAGAAGCGCTACCTCCCGAAGGCCGCCAAGGGCGCCCGGGCCATCGTGCTCGCGGCCTCGCAGGGCGACCTCGGCGACCTCACGAAGGACAAACCCAAGGCGATGGTCGACATCGCGGGCAAGCCCCTGCTGGAGCACATCGCCGAGACCTACCGCTCCCTCGGCCTCAAGGAGATCGCGGCCGTGCGCGGGTACCGCAAGGACGCGGTCACGCTCCCGAACCTGAAGTACTTCGACAACGACCAGTACGCGAGCACGCAGGAGGTGAGCTCCCTCGCCGCCGCGGCGGACTTCATCGAGGGCGACCTCCTGGTGAGCTACGGCGACGTGCTCTTCAAGAAGTACATCGCGATGGAGCTGCTGGAGCGCGACGACGACATCGCGATCGTCGTCGACGCCAACCACGCCGACAGCCGCAACAAGGGCCGCGTGGCCGACCTGGTGTCGTGCTCGCAGCCGTACTCCCGCAGGGCCTTCCTCGACAAGGTGACGCTGAGGCAGTTCCGCCCCGAGAGCGCGGGCGAGGCGCACGGCGAGTGGACCGGCGTGGTGCGCTTCTCGCCCAGGGGCGCCGCGGCGCTCAAGGCGAAGCTCGCCGCCCTCGCGGCGGAGCCCGACAAGCTCCGGGTGATGAAGATGCCCGACCTGCTCCAGGCCATGATGCGCGACGGGCACGAGGTCCGGGTGATCTACACGACGGGCCACTGGCTCGACGTCGACACCGTCGACGACGTCATCGTCGGCGCGCGGTTCTGAGGGGGCGCTGCACCGATGATCGAAGCCAAGGCCTTCATCGACGAGACCCGCCGCCACGGCTTCGGCCTGTGGACGGGCGTGCCCTGCTCGTACCTCAAGCCCTTCATCAACGCCGTCATCGACGACCCGACGCTCTCGTACGTGGGCGCGGCGAACGAGGGCGACGCGGTGGCCATCGCGAGCGGCGCGCAGCTCGGCGGCGTGGCCTCGGTGGTGATGTTCCAGAACTCGGGCTTCGGCAACGCCGTCAACCCGATCACCTCGCTCAACATGATCTTCAAGGTCCCGGTGCTGGTGATCACCACGCTCCGGGGCGAGCCCGGCGGCGCCCACGACGAGCCGCAGCACGAGCTCATGGGCGAGATCACCCCAGGGCTCTTCGAGCTGATGAAGGTGCCGTGGGAGTTCTTCCCCACGGAGCCCGACCAGGTGGCCCCGTGCCTCGCGCGCGCCGTGGCGCACATGAACGAGCACCGCACGCCCTACGGGCTGGTGATGAAGAAGGACTCCGTCGCGGAGTACGAGCTCCGCTCCCGCGCCGAGCCCCGCGCCCTCGGCGCCGTCCACATGGAGCCCTGGAACCCCCCCGCCGAGCAGCGCCCCGACCGCCGCTCGGTGCTCGCCAAGGTGCAGTCCTCCGTCGGCCCGAAGGACGTCATCGTCGCCACGACGGGCTTCACGGGCCGCGCGCTCTACGCCGTCGGCGACAAGGCCAACCAGCTCTACATGGTGGGCTCCATGGGCTGCGCGAGCACCTTCGGCCTCGGCCTCGCCCTCGCGTGCCCCGACCGCCGCGTGGTCGTGCTCGACGGCGACGGCGCGGCCCTGATGCGCCTCGGGGCCTTCGCCACGCTCGGCTACGAGCGGCCGAGGAACCTCACGCACCTGCTCATCGACAACGAGGTTCACGACTCGACGGGCGGGCAGTCGACGGTGTCTCACTCCATCGACCTCGGCGCCGTCGCCGCCGCGTGCGGCTACCCGAAGGTCGCGCGGCTCCACTCCCTCGACGACCTGCCGGGCCTCCTCTCCGACGCGCACGAGCTGACCTTCATCCACGTGAAGTCGGCGCCGGGCGAGACCGGCAAGCTCCCCAGGCCGAAGGAGACCCCCGTGCAGGTGATCGACCGCCTGCGGGCCTTCATCGAGGCGTCGCGATGACCTCGCGCGTGCGCCTGCTCAACCCCGGCCCGGTGACCCTCACCGAGCGGGTGCGGCGGTCGATGCTCCAGCCCGACCTCTGTCACCGCGAGCGTGAGTTCGCGGAGATCCAGCTCGCCGTGCGCGCGTCGCTCGAGCGCGTGTACGAGACCTCCGGCGACTACGCGGCCGTGATGCTCACCGGCTCGGGCACCGCCGCCGTCGAGGCGATGGTGGGCTCCCTCGTGCCCCGCGACGGTCGCGCGCTGGTGGTGGCCAACGGCGTCTACGGCGACCGCATGGCCGCGATGCTCAAGGCCCAGGGGAAGCGCTTCGAGGTGGTGAGCGCCGACTGGACCCGCGACCTCGACCTCGACGGCGCCGAGAGGGCCCTCGCGGCGGGGGGCTTCACCCACGCGCTGGTGGTGCACCACGAGACCACCACGGGGAGGCTGAACTCCGTGGCGGCGCTGGGCGCGCTCTGCAAGCGCTACGGGGTGCCGATGCTCCTCGACGCGGTGAGCTCCTTCGGCGGCGAGGCCATCGACCTCGACGGGTGGAACGTCGAGGGCCTCGCGGCCACGGCGAACAAGTGCCTCCACGGCGTTCCGGGCATCAGCTTCGCGCTGGTGAAGCGGTCGGCCTTCGCGCGGGAGTCTGGGGCGACGAGCGTGTACCTCGACCTCTGGCGCCACTGGAAGGAGCAGCAGGGCGGCTGGTCTCCCTTCACCCAGTCGGTGCACTGCCTCTACGCGCTGCGAGAGGCGCTCGCGGAGCTGTCGGACGAGGGCGGCTGGCGCGCCCGCCACGAGCGCTACCGCGCGCGCATGGGGGCCGTGCGCGCGGAGCTCAAGGCGCTCGGGGTGAGCTTCTTCCTCGACGACGGCGAGGAGAAGTCCTCGGTGATCTTGAACGCCTTCGAGGTGCCGCCGGGGGTCGACTACGAGCGGCTCCACGACGGGCTGAAGGCGCGAGGCTTCGTGATCTACGCGGGGCAGGGGCCGTACCTGGGCCGGATGTTCCGCGTCGCCGTGATGGGCGACCTGACCCACGCTGACATCGAAGAGCTCCGCGCCGGGCTGCGCGCGGAGC
>JAEYZO010000858.1 GCA_023428035.1 Pseudomonadota bacterium
CTCCGAGGGCAGTGGGGCAGATTCGCAACCACTCCGCTGCCTCAGTCAGGCCGTGCGTTCAAGCGCCCCTGGAGCTCTCGACGGCCTCACGTCTGTTCAGCACTGGCGAACTTCGACGGGTAGCCCCGTTGTCGGTTGACGCTTCGGGGGGCAGCGACCCGAAGTAGAGCAGCGCCGCGGGCAGGGCGGCGTAGTTGAGGGCGAAGCTCCGCGAGGCCGCGAAGGTCGCGAAGGAGGCCAGCGCGAGGCCACGCAGCGCGAGTCGAGGATCAGGGGCGCGGAGGGCGCCGCGGAGCACCACCGCGTGGCAGCCGAGGGCGACGAGGAGCCATAGGGGGCCGAGGGGGTCGGGCTCGGAGACGCGGCGCACGAGGTCGAGCCCCAGCGAGAGCACCCCCGCGGACGAAGACCGGGGGTGGATGGGATACGGCTCGGGTCCGCGGCCGGCGTGGAAGAGCACGAGGTCTTCGACGAGGGCGCGGAAGTCCCAGAGCGCGAAGGGCAGGAGGGTCAACGCCGCGGGGCCGAGGGCGAGGGCGAGGAGTCGGGCGCGCTCGCGGCGGTCGGAGCGGTTCCACGCGAGGGCGAGGAGCGCGGGGAGGAGCACGGCGTCGAGCTGCTTGAGCGCCGCGGCGCATCCCCACGCGAAGGCCGCGGCGCGGAGCTTGTTGCGGCGGAGCGCGACGGCCCCGAGCGCGACCGGGAGCAGGTGCACGGTGTCGTTGAGCCCCGACACCAGCGGGAGGTCGGTGAGCGGTGAGAGGAGCACCGCCGTCGCGGTGAGGGCGCGGCGACCGGGGGAGCGGCCGTAGGCCGCCGTGGCGGCGAGGGCGAGGGCGAAGGCGAGGGTGAGCCAGCGGAGGTCGTAGCGGCCGAACACGACGCGCGTCGCGGCGACGAGGCCGACGAAGGCGGGGGGATAGGGCAGGTGCGCGAGGGCGGGGTTGCGGCGGTATCCGAGGGCGGTGAAGAAGCCGGGGCCGTAGCCCGAGCGGCCCATGAGGGTCGGGGTGTAGTCCGCGGTGTAGGGGTTGTTCCCCGCGCGGAGGAGGTCGGCGGCGACCTCGGCCTGGATCATCCCGTCGTGGGCCTGGAGCGTGGTGATCTCTCCGCGGTCGAGGCGGGCTTCTTCGGCGCGGCGGAGCGCGACCTCTCCCGCGACGGGGACGATGACCAGGGTGACCGCGAGGGCGGCGAGCGCGGGGTATCGAAGCGCGCGCGACCACCGCGAGGGCGCGAGGACCGACGCGGCGAGGGCGAGGGCGGCGACGTTGGCGACGCCGCGGAGGAGGAGCGCGTAGCGGGAGACCCCGCGGACGACCTCGGAGGGCGCCGGGCCGATGAGGGTGTTGAGCACCTGCGACGGAGAGGGCCGCGGGTAGTGCGTCCAGAGGAGGAACTCGAGGAGCACGACGCCGACGAGGGCGACGTCGACGGGGTCGAGCGGGGCGCGGCGTTCGTCGGTCATCGGCCGCGGTCAGGGTCGTGGCGGGGCGCGGGGAAGTCCAGCGCTCCGCTACGCCACGGCCTCGCGCCACGCGGGGTGCTCACCGATCGACTTCAGCGCCTGCTTCAATAAGCGCTGGCCCTCTGGCGTGCGGTGCCACGTCGAAACGCCGCTCGGGTGCGGCAGCGCGATCGCGTCGGCCTCGACGCCGTGGAACACCACCCGCTTCGTCGTGCCGATCACCGCGTCGAGCTTTCCGCGGTGGCCTGTCACGACCTCGATCGCGAGCGAACCCACGGGCACCACCAGCGACGGGCGGATCACCTCCACCTCGCGCGAGAGGTGCGCGCCGCACCGCGCTACCTCGTCGCGGTCGGGCTTGCGGTCGCCTCCGCCCTTGGCCTTGCCGGGGAAGCACCGCGCCACCGCCGTGAGGTAGACGCGCGACCGCACCGTCGCCTCGTCGGGGCCGAGCGCGCCCTGAAGCCACGCGAAGAGCGTGCGTCCCGCCGTGTACGCGAAGGGGCGCCCCAGCGACGCCTCGCGCGGCCCCGGCGCCTGCCCCACGATCATCACGGGAGACAGCACCGCGGGGCCGTGGACGGGCGACGGCTGCACCGCCGGGCACGCGCGGCACGCCTCGATCGCCCGGTGGACCTCTTCGAGCAGCGCGAGGCGCCGCGCGCTCACTTCGCCTTGCGCGCAGGGAGCCTGGTGCCGACCACCGTGAAGAGCGCCCGCACCACCCCCGGCGCGAGGCGCGACATCGCCACCCCTAGCTTGCCGTGGCCGGTCACCACCACCTCGGGGCGGCGCGCGGCCACCCCGTCGGCGATCACCTTCGCGGCCTTGCGCGCGGGCATCACCAGGAACGCGGGCACCGGGTCCTTGCGCGACTCCTTGAAGGTCCCGGTGCGGTCGACCCGGCGGATCTCGCTCTCGACGAAGCCCGGCGCGACGTGCACCACCGAGACCCCCTCGCGCGCCCACTCCACCGCGAGGGTCTCGCACATCGAGCGCACCGCCGCCTTCGACATGTTGTACGCGATGCTCTTGGGCGTCGGCAGGAAGCCCGCCACCGAGCCGATCGCGCAGAACACCCCGCGCCGGGCCTTGAGCGCCTCGAAGCTCACCTGCGCCGTGCGCACCACAGCGAACACGTTGGTCTCGAACTGCCGTCGGAAGTCCTCCACCGAGAGGGACTCCAGCGCGCCGTCGACCCCGAAGCCCGCGTTGGCGATCACTACGTCGACCCCGCCGAAGCGCTCCGTGGCCTGCGCGATCGCCGCCGCGAGGTCTCCCTCGGCGTTCACGTCGCACGCGAGCGCGAGGCACTGCGAGGGCCCGAGCTCCCGCGCCAGGGACTCGAGCCGGTCGAGCCTGCGGGCGAGCACCACCACCTTCGCCCCGCGCCGGGCGTACTCCCGGGCCAGCGCCTCGCCGATGCCCGCCGAGGCCCCGGTGATCACCACCACCTTGTCGTTGGTCGCCATTCCGGCCGGGATTGGTACACCCCCGGCGCGCCTCGCGGGAAGCGTGACCGCCGCGCTTTTCCTTTGGTAGCGTCGCGGCCGATGGGACCCCTCCGCCGCGGCCGCGCCGCCCTCCTCGCGTGCCTCATCGCCAGCGCCGCCCCCGGCGTCGCCGCAGCGCAAGACGCCCTGCCGGCAGACACGGGCTTCGACCTGCACCTCTTCAGGCACGCCATCGACTCCAAGGGGCAGTTCTCGGTCAACGGCACCGACATCCTCGGCCACCTCGACACCTCCTTCGGCCTCGTCGTCGACTACGGCCGCGGCCTCGCCCGCCGGGGGACGCTCCTCAACGGCGCCGAGCGCACCCTCGAGCGACCCCTCGTCGAGAACATGTTCTCGGGGGTCCTGCACGCGAACCTCGGCCTCGCCAACTGGCTCGTCGTCGGGCTTCAACTCCCGGTGCACCTCGTCGACGGCCCCGGCGCCGACGGCGGGCCGGGCAACCTCCAGCCCGTCGCGGGCTACACCCCCCCCCGGGGGGGGGGGGGGGCGG
>JAEYZO010000897.1 GCA_023428035.1 Pseudomonadota bacterium
GGGTGTTGTTGTAGGGTGCGCGCGCCCGAGGCGACACACCGGGCGATTGACACGTTTTCGCGGGGTCGCTAGACACCGCCGCCGCCGGAGAGCGCAGTGCATTCCACCCTCACCACGGCCTACGGGCCCGTCTTCATGATCGTCGCGTTCTCGCTCTTCGTGGCGGTCGTGATGTTCGGCGTGGCCTCGTTCTTCGGCCCGAAGAACCCCACGCCCGAGAAGGCGATCCCCTACGAGTCGGGCAGCGAGAGCACGGGCGCCGCGCACGTGAAGCTCTCGGTGAAGTTCTACCTGACCGCGCTACTCTTCGTGGTCTTCGACATCGAGGCCATCTTCCTCTACCCGTGGGCGGTGCTCTTCCAGCGCCTCGGGTGGGTCGGCCTCGCCGAGATGCTGGTCTTCCTCTCGGTGCTCACCGTCGCCCTCGTCTACTGCTGGAAGAAGGGAGCCCTCGAGTGGCAGAACTGAAAGGCAGCGACACGCGCGTCATCGGCGGCGCGGAGTCGGGCATCGTCACCACGAAGTTCGAGGCCCTGCTCAACTGGGCCCGAAAGTTCTCGCTGTTCCAGTACCCCTTCGCGACGGCCTGCTGCGGCATGGAGTTCTTCTCCACCGCCTCGCCCCGCTACGACATCGCCCGCTTCGGCGCCGAGGCCCCGCGCTTCTCGCCCCGCCAGAGCGACGTGCTGTGGGTGGTGGGCACCATCTCGCAGCGCCAGGCCCCCGTGCTCAAGCGCATCTACGACCAGATGACCGAGCCCAAGTGGGTCATCGCCTTCGGCACCTGCGCCTCCTGCGGCGGCTTCTACGACAACTACGCGACGGTGCCCGGCATCGACAAGATCGTCCCCGTCGACGTGATGATCCCCGGGTGCCCGCCGCGGCCCGAGGCCGTGCTCGACGGCCTGATGCTCCTGCAAGACAAGATCGGCCGCGGCGACCGCACCCCCGTCGCGGTGAAGAACACCCTCCTGCCCGAGGGCGCCGAAGAGAAGCTCGAGAAGCTCTACCAGATCCGCATGAAGCCCTGAGCGACGCTCGCGCCCGCTCCGTCACCGCTGCGAGACCCATCACCCCGATGTCCAAGCTCATCCTCGATCGCCTCAAGGCAGAGTTCGGCGGCGACGTGCTCGAGACGAGCACCTTCCGCGGCGACGACGTGGCCATCATCCGCCCCTCGCGCTGGCGCGAGGCGGCGATGTTCGTGCGCTCCGACCCCCGCTGCGACTGCGACTACTTCGTCGACCTGTCGGCCGTCGACCGCTGCGACCCGCGCACCGACGACCTCGACATGGACGACCGCTTCGAGGTCTACGTCATCGCCTCGTCGCTGAAGCTCAAGCACCGCATCCGCCTCAAGACCCGCGTGCCCTCGGGCGAAGACCCGGTGATCGCCTCGCTGGTGCCCGTGTGGGCCGGCGCCGGCTGGCAGGAGCGCGAGGCCTGGGACCTCTTCGGCATCCGCTTCGAGGGCCACCCCGACCTGCGGCGCATCCTCCTCTACGACGAATTCCAGGGCCACCCGCTCCGCAAGGACTACCCCGCCAACCGCATGCAGCCCCTGGTGCCCTACCGCGAGGGCACGGTGGAGCTCAACCGCCTCGGGCCCTTCCTCAACGACGAGGGCATGCCCCTCAACCGCGCGCCGCAGCGCGACGACGACATCGGCTAGGGAGTCTGATGGAACCCCTCGACCTCGACTACGAGTCGCACGACCTCGAGCTCCCCAGCGAGCCGATGTCGCTCAACATGGGCCCCTCGCACCCGGCGATGCACGGCACCATCCGCATGGTGCTCAAGCTCGACGGCGAGACCGTGCAGGAGGTCGACATCCAGCCCGGCTACCTCCACCGCGCCTTCGAGAAGATGTCCGAGCGCGGCACGTGGGCGCAGGTCTTCCCCTACACCGACCGGCTCAACTACGTCTCGCCGCTGCTCAACAACGTGGGCTACGCGCTCGCGGTCGAGAAGCTCCTCGGCGTGACCATCCCCCGCAAGGGCCAGCTCTACCGGGTCATCCTCGGCGAGCTCTCGCGCATCAGCGACCACCTCACCTGCAACGGCGCCATGGCCATGGAGCTCGGCGCCTTCACGCCCTTCCTCTGGATGCTCAAGGCCCGCGAGTGGGTCTGGGAGGCGTGCGAGGAGCAGACCGGCGCGCGCCTCACGCACAGCTTCTTCCGCATCGGCGGCGCGGCGGCGGCCCCCACGGCGAAGTTCGACCCGATGGTCCGCGCGCTCATCCCGCGCGTGCTGGAGGTCGTCGACGAGAGCGTCTCGCTGCTCCTCAAGAACCGCATCTTCCTCGACCGCACCCAGGGCGTCGGCATCCTCACGAAGGAGCACGCCGCGCAGATGGGCGCCTCGGGCCCGGTGCTGCGCTCCACGGGCATCGACTTCGACGTGCGCAAAGACAAGCCTTACCTCACCTACGGCGACGTCGACTTCGAGGTGCCGGTGGGAGAAGACGGCGACACCTACGACCGCTTCATGGTGCGCCTCGAAGAGACCCGGCAGAGCGCGCGGATCATCGAGCAGTCGCTGGACCTCTTGAAGAAGATCGAGCCGGGCTCCCCCGACGACGCGGTGAGCGTCTCTGACCCGCGCATCGTGCTGCCGCCCAAGCCCGAGGTGTACTCCACCATCGAGGCCACCATCGCGCACTTCAAGATCATCATGGAGGGCGTGAACGTGCCCCCCGGCGAGGTGTACGGCTACACCGAGGGCGGCAACGGCGAGCTCGGGTTCTTCCTCTCGTCGCGCGGAGGAGGCAACCCCTGGCGCGTGCGGGTGCGCGGGCCGTGCTTCCTCTCGCTGCAGGCCTGCACCGACATGATCCGCGGCGGGATGCTCGCGGACATCATCCCCACCTTCGGCTCCATCAACATGATCGGCGGCGAGTGCGACCGCTGAGGTACTGAGCCCGCGATGCCCACCTTCAAGCTCGACGACCGCGAGATCCCCTTCGAGAAGGGCGAGACCATCATCAAGGCCGCCTACAAGCTCGGGATCGAGATCCCGCACTATTGTTGGCACCCCGGCCTGCCCATCGCGGCCAACTGCCGGATGTGCCTCGTCGAGATCGAGCCTGGGCCCGGCCAGCGCGCGATGATGCTCGACGTCCTGAAGTGGGACGCGGCCAAGAACGACTGGGTCACTGACAGGAAGCCCAAGCTCCAGCCCGCGTGCCAGATCACCGCCGCCGAGGGGATGGTGGTGCGCAGCGAGACCTCGGCGCACGTCACCGAGGCCCGCGCCCACGTGCAGGAGTTCCTGCTGCTGAACCACCCGGTCGACTGCCCGATCTGCGACCAGGCCGGGGAGTGCAAGCTCCAAGACTACTGGCTCACCGAGCAGGGCACCTACAAGCGCATGCGCGACGAGCCCGTGCACAAGCCCAAGGGCGTGCAGTTCGGGCCGAAGATCGTCTACGACGGCGAGCGCTGCATCGCGTGCACGCGCTGCGTGCGGGTCTGCGACGAGCTGATGGGCGAGCACCTGCTGGAGCTTCGCGAGCGGGGCAACCGCTTCGAGATCACCCTGGCGCCGGGGCGCACCCTCGACAACCACTACGCGCTGATGACCGAGCACGTGTGCCCGGTGGGCGCGCTCACCAGCAGCCACTTCAGGTTCAAGGCCCGCGTCTGGACCCTGAAGGAGACCGCGACGGTGTGCCCGGGCTGCGCGACGGGCTGCAACGCCTGGGTCGACGTCGACCCCCGCGAGGCCCGCGCGTACCGCAACCGCCCGAGGGACAACACCGCGGTCAACGGCTACTGGATGTGCGACGACGGGATGATGACCTACCTGCGGCAGCACGAGTCGCGGGTGACCCACGCCGCCGCGGGCCGGGGTGACAAGCGCGCGCGGGTGACCGTGGACGAGGGGATCGCCCGCGCGGCCGAGGCGCTGAAGCACCACCCGCAGGGCAAGGTCGCGGTGATGCTCTCGGCGCAGGCGAGCAGCGAGGACAACTTCGTGCTGGTGGAGCTCGCGCGGCAGCTCGGGTCGCCCTTGTTCCTCTCGGCGCGGCCGCCGTGGGACGGCGACAAGGTGCTGCGCCACGCTGACCAGAACCCCAACCGCGCGGGCGCGGTGGCGGTCTCGAACAACGCCAACATCGGGACCATGAAGGACCTGGTGACGCGCGTGTCGAACGGCGAGTTCGAGGCGCTGCTGGGCCTCGGGGTCGACGCCGACGTCGAGCCCGCGACGCTGACCCCGCTGGGGCAGCTCCCGCAGGTGGTGCTGCTCGCGACGCACGACGGGCCGCTGGCGCGCTACGCGACGGTGCTGCTGCCGAAGGCGTCGTGGGTGGAGTCGCCCGGGAGCTTCATGAACTTCAAGGGCCTGGCGCAGGGCTTCGACCGCGCGCTCCGCCCCGAGGGCGACGCCGCCCCGGGGTGGGACCTCGTCGCGAGGCTAGGCCGCGCGATGAGCCTCGAGCTCGCCTACAAGAAGCTGAAGGACGTGCGCGCGGCCATCGCCGTGCTCGCCCCCGCGGCGTCGTTGGAGCACCGGCCGCCGGAGCCGGGGCTGCCCACGCCGGTCACCTCCGACACGATCGTCCCCGGCTGAAGAGCCGCTACACGGAAACGAGACGATGGTCCTCTTCTGGCTTCAAGCCTTCGTGAAGATCGCCCTGATCGTGGGCGTGCTGGTGAACATGGCTGCGATCCTCCTGTGGGTGGAGCGCAAGCAGTCGGCCATGATGCAAGACCGCATCGGCCCGAACCGCGCCGCCATCGTCATCGGCAAGTACCGCATCCGCGCCGCGGGGCTCATCCACTCCATCGCCGACGGCATCAAGATGGTCTGGAAGGAAGACTGGGAGCCCACCGGCGGCGACCGCCTGCTCTACCGCCTCGCGCCGATCATCGCGATCGTCCCCCCGCTGTGCCTCTTCGCGGTGATCCCCTTCGGGCCCACGCTGCACCTCGACCACCTGCGCCAGGTCTACGACCCCGCGTGGCGCGCCGCGGGCGAGACCAACGTCATCCCGATGATGATCACCCAGCTCGACGTGGGGGTGCTCTTCATCTTCGCCGTCGCCGGCGCGGGCGTCATCGGCTCGGCCCTCGCGGGCTGGGCGAGCAACAACAAGTTCTCGCTCCTGGGGGGCCTGCGCGCCGCGAGCCAGATGGTCTCCTACGAGGTGGCGATGGGCCTCTCGCTCGTGGGGGCCTTCATGGTCTACCAGACCGTGCGCCTCGACGAGATGGTGCGCTGGCAGATGAGCCACGTGTGGGGGATCTTCGTGCAGCCCCTGGCCTTCGTGCTCTTCGCCACGGCGGCCATCGCCGAGACCAAGCGCGTGCCCTTCGACGTGCCCGAGGGCGAGAGCGAGGTCGTCGCGGGTTACTTCACGGAGTACTCCGGGCTGAAGTTCGGGATGTTCGCCTCGGGCGAGCTCGTCGAGGTGTGCACCTCCAGCGCGATCCTCACGACGGTGTTCCTGGGCGGGTGGCAGTTCCCGTTCCTGCAGGACCGCGGCTTCGAGTTCCACTACTTCGGGCTGAACATCTCGCTGGTGATGTCGCACGTCGCGGTGGTGATCCTGTCGCTGCTCACCTTCGTGTTGAAGTGCCTCGCCCTGATCTTCATGCAGCTCCAGATCCGCTGGACGCTCCCTCGCTTTCGCTACGACCAGATCATGAAGCTCGGGTGGAAGATGCTCCTGCCCCTCGCGCTCCTGAACGTGCTCGCGACGGGCGTGGTGCTGCTCTTCATCAACGGCTCGACAGGACAGTGACCCGATGACCGCCACCACCAAGGTGATGAAGAAGCCCCAGCGCACCCTCTCGGACCAGTCGTACCTGGTCGAGGTGGTGAAGGGCCTGGGCGTGACCCTGAAGCACTTCTTCAAGGGCACCTCGCAGATGATGTCGGGCACCAAGCCCGACCCCATCAAGGACCCCTACGCCGAGGGCGTGTCGACCATCGAGTACCCCGAGGAGAAGCGCCCCTACGCCGAGCGCTGGCGCGGCGTGCACCGGCTCACGCACCGCGACGACGGCTCGCCCCGCTGCGTGGCGTGCCTGTGCTGCTCCACGGCCTGCCCCGCGCAGTGCATCTACATCAAGCCCGCGGAGTACCCCGTCGGCGACGCCCGCCGCGGCTACGAGCGCTACCCCGAGGAGTTCGTCATCGACGAGCTCCGGTGCATCTTCTGCGGCTACTGCGTCGAGGCCTGCCCCTGCGACGCGATCCGCATGGACACGGGCATCCACATGACCGCGCTCGACAACCGCGCCGACTTCATCTTCGACAAGGCGAAGCTCATGTCGGTCCCGTCGGTGAAGGGCGAGTTCAAGAGCCAGAACCCCCGGCACGAGCCCGGCGACCCGACGCACCCGGGCATCGACCGTCTCAAGGGCCACCACTAGCGCCCGGCGGCGATGCGCGGCGCCTGAGCGCCGTCCATCGTCGTTCGCGCACCTGAAGCGCGCGTCGCTCCTCAGGGCGCGCTCACGCTCGCGCCTCACCACCGGGCGCGAACGGGGCAGCGGGGAGCGCGGGCAGGCGGGGCAGCGCTCTGCGACGATGCCTCGTCTCCGAAGGAGCCGCTGATGTCCTCGAACGACTGGTGCCGCACGCTGGGGATCGAGCGCCCGAGCGTCGACGCCGTGGCCTCGCACCCCGAGGCCAGCAGCTACACCCTGCTCATCGTCGCGCTCCTCGAGCGCGGCGCGCCGATGACCCTCGCCGAGGCCGCCGCGCGCATGGTCGAGGCGGGCGTGGGCGAGGTCGCCACCGTGACGCGCTCGCTCCAGCGCTGCCGCCCCGCGCGCGCACCCGTCTACCGCGACGGAGATCTCTACACCCTCGACCCTCGCGACGACGAGCTCGACCTCTGGATCTTTCGCCTCGGGCTCCGTCCACCGAGGGTGTCGCCGCCGACCCCGCGAACGCCCGAGCCTGTGCCGGGGACCGACGTAAGCCTGAGCACCTCCGAGCTCGACGAGGCTTTCCGCGACGCGGGCCTCTCGAGCTGGTCGCTGCAGCGCCTCGCGCTCGCGGTGCTCGACGCGAACGGCGGCCCCCTCTCGCCCGCTGAGGTGGTCTCGGCGATGGACTCGCGCACGAAGTACCACTACCTGCGGCCGACCTCGGCGAACTTCGGCAGGCCCGGCAGCGCGGTCGCTGTGCTCGACGACGGCCGCTGGGCTATCGCCGACGGAGCCGCGGCCGCGCTGACGTCTACGCGCAAAGCGGTGCGGGACCGTGTCGCGATGAAGCGCCGTCACGCGGCCTCGGGCCCGACGCCCGAGGAGATCGCGGAGAGTCAACAGCGGTGGGAGCAGCAGAAGGCGCAGCATCGCGCGGAGCGTGACGCGTGGGAGCGCGCGCTGGTGGCGACGTACCCGCAGAGGTCTCCGCGCGTGGCCGCGCTGCTCGACGTGAAGACGCGCGCGATCGAGACCTTCGTCGGCCCCGAGATCGACGCGCTGCCGGAGAGGCTCGGTGGCTACGACTCCATCGGCGCGGTCGACGTGCGCGGGACGCTCCGCGGGCTGGGCTTCGACCCGGGCGAGCGCCACCTCGCCGAGCTCGCGCCGTCGCAGAAGACGTTCACGCTCCCGAGCGGGCGGGTCCTGAAGATCACGCTCGACCTGATCGCGCGCGGGTCGTGCGGCGTCGCGCGGCCCTTCGGCGACCCGGTGAAGTCGCGCGACCGCCTCGCGGCGGGGGACTTCGCGTGGCTGCGGCGGAGGCTCGCGGCGGACCTGACCTCGCTCTACGCGATCTACCAATACGGGCGGCTGCACGGCGGCGTCCGCGTGCGAGCGGGCGGGGTCGACGAGATGATCGCCGCGCCGTGGAAGCACAGCGACGAGCGCAGCTTCTACGAGATGCAGCGGACGGCGCTCGAGCGCGGCGCGTGGATCGAGGTGGTGCTCGACCGCGCGCCCTCGCTCGACGCCCCATGGGAGCGCGGCGCGCCGATGCGGGTCGTGGGCGGCGCGCAGCCGTGGGACGTGTACATCGTCGACCCCTACGGCTGGTCCATCGACGATCGCGACGTGCAGGCGGCGCGGATCGTCGACGCCCCTACGCTGGGCGGGTAGCGGGCGGAGGGGCGGGCCCTACTCCGGTCGCCCGTCGTAGGCGAGCGACCACTCCACGTGCGGGCTCGACTGGTTGTTGTTCCCCATCACCGTCACCCGCAGCGCGCGGGTGTTCTGGTCGACCTCCACCATGCCACCGACGCGCATCGGCCCGCGGTAGTGGTCGATGTCGAGCTCGCACACCGGCTGCGGGCTCATCACCAGCTGGCCGTGGCGGTCATTGGGCTCCGGGTCCATCTGCACCTCGACGGTGCACCCCGGGAGCGCCACGCGGTAGCGCCGGTCGTCGCCCGACACGGGGGTGACCGTGACGCGCACGTTCCCGCGCGGTCGGTCGGTGTTCCACCACTGCACGTTGACCCGACCGTCAGGGCCACGAGGGCTGGTGCCGACCTGCACCCTCCCCCGCTCCTGCGCGGTGCCCACGTAGGCCCGCGAGAGAACCTCGTTCTTCTTGCAGGCGAACCCGGACACCACGCGCAGCGTGAGGAGGAGCCTTCCCATAGGCCGACGCTACCCGAGTCCATCGCGGGAGAGAACGCCCCGACCTGGGCCCGCGCGACGTGGCGTACCCTCCGCCCCTCCCGCGATGGACCTCTACCAGCTCAAGACCTTCGTCACGGTCGCCCGCGAGGGCAGCGTCACCCGCGCGTCCGAGGCCCTGCACCTCAGCCAGCCCGCCGTCAGCGCGCACATCAAGGCCATGGAAGACACCCTCGGCCTGAGCCTCTTCGAGCGCACGCCGCGCGGGATGAGCCTCACCGCCGACGGTCGACGACTGCTCTCGAAGGCCGAGCAGACCCTCGCCGCGCACCAGGAACTCCTCGCCGAGGCCACCCGCACGAAGGGAGAACTCTCGGGCCGACTCCGCCTCGGCGCGGGCACGAACTCCTCTCACGCAGCCGTGGGCCGTCTCGTCACCGCCCTCGCCGCGCGCCACCCCGCCGTCGAGGTCGAGCTCAAGCACAAGCCCTCGCAAGAGGTCCTCTCGGCCCTGCGCGGCGGCGCCATCGACGCGGGCTTCTACAACGAACCCGCCGACCCCGACCCCGACCTCGAGGTCGTCGAGGTCGCGCGCTTCACCACCCTCGTCGTCGCCGCGCCGGGCCTCGTCACCGCGCGCCCGCCCGATTGGAGCGCCCTCGCCGCGCTCCCGTGGATCTACCCCACCGAGGCCGCGTGTTGCTCCCACGCCGCGCGGAGCCTCTTCGCCGCCCACCGGATCACCCCCTCCCGGGTCGTCAGCGCCGACCGACAGGAGATCACCCGCGCCCTCGTCGCCAGCGGCCTCGGGGTGGGGCTCCTGCACGACGACGTCGCGCGGGCCGCGGAGCGCGCGGGAGAGGTCGAGGT
>JAEYZO010000041.1 GCA_023428035.1 Pseudomonadota bacterium
CTCCGGCGCCGCCGCCGCCGAGGCCGGTGCCGGTGGCGCCGAGGCCGCCGAGGCCACCGCGGCGTGCGGCGGGCTGTTGCCGAGCGCGCATCCAGGCGCGGAGGGCGTCGACGGAGCCGAAGGCGACGAGCCGGTCGCGGGGCGCGTTGGGGTCTCCAGCGTCGACGGCGTTCGCGGTGGCGTCAGCGGGCGTCGCGCGGGGGACGTCGACGGGCGCGGGGCGCGGCTGGGGTTGGTTGCGTTGGCAGCCGAGCGCGAGGGCGCCAGCGCCCAGCCAGAGCGAGAGGGCGGTCTTGTTCATGGGGGGAGTAGACAACGGACGGACGAGGAAGTTGGGCGGTTTCGCGGCGCCGAGGCGACGACCCGCGTCGCCGGGCTTCGCTCACCTACCCCAGGGCCCCGACCGCCCTGACCCAGGGCCCCGACCGCCCTACCCCAGGGCCCCGACCGCCCTACCCCTGGGCCTCTACCGCCCTGGGTCTGGGCCTCTACCGCCCTGGGTCTGGGCCCTGGCCACCCTGCCCCTGGGCGCTTCGCGCTCTTCGACGTCGATTTCGCGGACAAGACCCCCCGCTCGTTCTGAGTACCTACGAGCGCCACGCGGCCCTGATGGTCAGTCGCCGGTCGGCGCTCGGGAGGATTCCGTCATGACCCGCGAGAGCACCACCGACACCGCGCCCGAGGCCGACCCCTTCGCCGCCATCTCTCAGCACGTCGACGCCATCGCGCGCGCCACCTCGGGCCTGCAGCCCCTCAACGCGGAGAAGCGCTCCACCGCGGGCCGCGCGGTGCTCACCGTCGTCGAGCCGACGCGGGTGCTGTGCGGGCTGCTCACCACCGCGCCGAGCGACCCCGCGAGGGTGCCCCGCTGGAGACGCTTCGTCGGCGCCTTCGACCTCATCGGCGCGCACGACGGCGGCGACGACCCTGAGCGCTTCGAGCCCGAGCGCATCACCGAGCGCATCGACCGGGTGCGCCGCGCGACCGCCCTCGCCGAGCAGCTCGAACACGCCGCGCGACGGCTCCGCGACGACGCGCTGCGTACCTCGGAGTCGCTCACCCAGCCCGTCACGCTCGCGCTCGACCTCGCGCGCACCCTCGCCCGCGGAGAGTTCGCCGACGAGCTCGTGCCCGTCACCGACGCGCTCGCGGCGCTCACCTACAAGGCCCGCCGCGCCGCGAAGGCGGCCCAGGCCCAGCCCGCGGCCGACGCCGACTCCGACGCGGAGTGACCTTCACCCCTCCGGCAGCATCTCCCGCAGCGCCGCGGGGTCACCGCGCAGTCGCCCCACCGCCCCGCACTCCACGCACACGTCGCAGTGGATCACCCCGCCCGTGTTGAACACCTTCTTCAGCGTCGAGGTCCGCTCCAGCCGGATCGCCGCGCCCTCGATGGTGGCAGCCTCCACGCGCGTCGACCCGCACGCCTCACACTTCGCGCTCATCGCCGTCACCTCCGCGGGCGACGCTACACCTCTCGCTCACCCGTTCAACAGGCGCACCGCGACCAGGGCCTTGATCGCGATCCCGATCAGGCTCTCCCCCGCGATGATCCCTGAGCTCACCGGCACGGTGTAGGTCTCGGCCAGCTTCGGCTTCGCCCGCTCCAACAGCAGCGCGAAGCCCGCGCCGATGAACATCGACAGCGTGTTCGAGAAGGGCATCGTGAAGGCCAGACCGAAGCCCACCGCGCTCGGGAACCACTGCCTCGCCTTCGCGGGGAGCGCCCGGTCGATCAGCACCATCAACACGCCCAGCGACGCGCCGAGCGCGATCAACAACCTCGCGCTCGGAGGCAACCGATCGACCCCACGAGAGAGCATGTCGGCCACGTTGAACCAGGTGATCGCGCCGGGAGCGGGCAGCGAGGGCGTCCCGATGACCGTGTGGTTGGGGACCATGATGCGGAAGGCGGTGACGACGAAGGCGCTCCCCGCGAGCACGCCGAAGAACTGCGCGAAGAACTGCTGCCGCGGACGCGCCCCGAGGAGGTAGCCCGACTTGAGGTCCGTGAGCATGTCGGCGGCGTGGATGGCCACGCCCGCGCTCATCGACGCCGACATGAGGTTGGTGGTGATCGAACCGGGAGCGACCACGCCGTAGACGAGCTGGGTGATCTTTCCGAGGGCTCCCGTGGGGGTGGTGTCGGTCTCGCCCGTGGCGCGGCTCGCCACGATCGCGATGAAGAAGCTCAACACCACGCACATCACCGACATCCACCAGGCCATGCCGAAGAAGACCCACGCGAGGAAGACCACGATGGGCGTGAAGGCCGCCATGCCTCCGACGAACCAGCTCATCGGGACCTCGACCTCGGCCAGCGGGTCATCCGTCGCGGCGGCCTTCGGGTTGAACATCCGGCCGATGGAGGCGAAGGCCCGCGCGACCTGACGCCACGAGAAGGCGAAGGACAAGAGCCCCGACGTGAGGAGGAGCGAGGAGCCGAACCAGACCGTCCACCCGACGATGGACTTGTACTTCATCTCGGTGATGGCCCCGATGCCGTGGCCGTAGGGCGCGAGCGCGAAGAAGTTGATCGCCGCGCCGAGCATCATGCTCCAGGCCGCGCGCCAGCCCATGATCCCTCCCGCCGCGAGCAGGAGGAGGGAGGTGTCGAAGGAGACCGTCCACTTCTTCAGCGCGACGCCGTGGATCGCGCCGGGGATGTGCAGCTCCTCGGGGAGCTTCGGGTACCACGCGAGCCACGACGCCTTGGCTTCACGCAGCCACGTCCACAGCGCGCCGACGCCGATGGACCACAACAGGGCGCGCCCCGCGCGGTGACCCACGCTCGGGCCCTCGGGGTCGGCGCCGGGCCCGCCGCGGAACGCGGGTGAGGTGACCGAGGTGTCTTCGCCCCTCTCCTTCGCGCGGGCCTCGTCGCGGCGGCGGTCCATCGCGTCGGCCTCCTCGGGGTGCAGCCCCCGGAGCGTCTCGGCGGCGGCGATGCCCGAGGGGAACTTCAGCCCCTCCTGGTTGATCATCTGCCGCTTCATGGGGATCGCCATGAAGACCCCCATCATCGCGATGG
This sequence comes from Pseudomonadota bacterium, assembly GCA_023428035.1. GTDB lineage: Bacteria > Myxococcota_A > Polyangia > Polyangiales > JAEYZO01. The sequence goes on from JAEYZO010000041.1 coordinate 3,032, forward strand.
CGGTGATCCAGAAGAAGATCGTCCAGCCCGAGATGGTCGCGTGCGTCGCCATCATCAACGCGGGGATCGCCGCGGCCGTGCCGCCCCCCGTCATGTAGCCCGCGGCCGAGGCCACCGACTGCATCGCGTTGTTCTCCAGCATCCCGAACTCGGTCTTCACGAGCCGGAGCTTCTTGAGCACCCCGAAGATCACGTACGCGAGGATCCCCGCGGTGATGGTCACCCCGAAGCTCCACCCGGTCTTCAGCGCGATGTAGAGGTTCGACAGGGACATCACCCCGCCGAGGAGCATCCCCGCCACCACGGCGCGCAGGGTGAGCTGCGGCACGGCGGGGCCCTGGTACACCTCCCGGAGCCAGCGACGCTCTCGCTCCTCGGGGGAGTCGTTCTCGGGGCTGTGTGCGTCCAAGGGCGCGTCGGGGGCGGCGTGCATGGGCCAAGCTCTCTGCCAGAAGGCCGCGCCCGCGTCACCGCGTTGACAGCGACCCGGCTGCGCCCTGACGCTCCGCCCCCGCCGCAGGAGTACGACCCCGATGAGCCTCACGTTCTACTACGCGCCGATGTCGTCCTCGACCCGGGTCCACTGGGCGCTCGAGGAGCTGGGCCTGCCCTACGAGAAGGTGCGCGTCGACCTCGCCGCGGGCGAGCAGCGCGCCCCCGAGTTCCTCGCGCTCAACCCGCACGGAAAGGTCCCCGTGCTCGTGGTCGACGGCGCGCCGATGTTCGAGTCCCTCGCGATCCTGCTCTTCCTGGGTGAGCGCTTCGGCGTCGCGCGAAACCTCTGGTTCGCCCACGACCACCCGCGCTACCCCGAGGCCCTCTCGTGGACGGTCTGGGGCACCGTCACCTTCTCCGCTCACGTCTTCCGCTGGCTCCTCGCCGCGGGCGAGCGCGTGCCTCAGGACCTTCGCAACGCCCCCGTCGCCGACGCCACGAAGCGCGACCTCGCGGCGGACCTCACCGCGCTGGAGCAGCACCTCAGCGACCGCGAGTACCTCTTCGACCAGCGCTTCACCCTGGCCGACCTCTCGATCGCGGCCTTCTTCCCCTTCGCGCTCTCGTCGGGCGCCGTCGAGCTCGGTGATTTCCCCAAGGTCGCCGCGTGGGTGTCGCGCTGCACCTCGCGGCCCGACATGGCCCTCGCGATCCAGGGGTAGCGGGGGTCAACCCCCGGGCGAGCCCCGCAGCGCCACCACCGCGTCGATGAGCGTCAGCGGGTCGACGGGCTTCGAGAGGTGCCGGTCGAAGCCCGCCTCCAGCGAGCGTCGATGGTCCTCGCCGTGGGCGTAGGCCGTGAGCGCGATCGCGAGCGTCGCGCCGCCCTGCGACGCCGGCAGCGCGCGCACCCGCCGGATCAACGAGTACCCGTCGGCGCCGGGCATCCCGATGTCCGACACCAGCACGTCGGGGCGCTCCCGCACCAGGCGCGCGAAGCCCTCCGCCGCGTCGCGCGCCGTGGTCACCTCCGCGCCCGCGTCGGCGAGCACCACCTCCATCAGCTCGCGCGTGTCGGGCTCGTCGTCGACCACCAGCACCCGCACGCCCTCCAGCGTCGCGTGGTGGGCCTCCTCCAGAGGCGCGGGCGGCAGCGCGGCGGTCGCGCCCCGCGGGCCCGTCGTCGGGAGCCTCACCGTGAACCTCGCGCCCTTGCCCAGGCCCGGGCTGTGCGCGTCGATGGTGCCGCCGTGCATCTCGACCAGGCTCCTGCAGATCGCCAGCCCCAGGCCCAGGCCCCCGTGCGCGCGCGTCGCGCTGCCGTCGCTCTGACGAAAGCGCTCGAAGAGGTAGGGCTTGAAGTCGTCGGTGAAGCCCTCGCCGTCGTCGTCGCCGGTCACCACCACCGCGTCGCCCGCGCCGTCGACGGCGACCTCGACCCGCCCGCCCGGGCCGCTGCACTTCCCCGCGTTCGAGAGGAGGTTCCAGAGCACCTGCTGGATGCGCGCCGCGTCGCCCAGCACCTCCCGCGCCGCGGGGGAGACCCTCGTCGCGAGCGACACGCCCCGCGCGTCGGCGGCGGGGCGAGCCGAGTCGATCGCCTGGGCCAGCACGGCCTCGACGCGCACCGGCGCGAGCTCGAGCCGCAGGTTGCCCGTGATGATCCGGCTCACGTCGAGCAGGTCCTCGACGAGCTGCGCCTGCGCCTTCGCGTTGCGCTCGATGGTCTCCAGCGCGCGCGACCGCTGCTCGACCGAGGCCCTGCCCGCCCGCAGGAGCGACGCCCACCCGAGCATCGCCTGCAGCGGCGTGCGCAGCTCGTGCGACACCGTCGCCAGGAACTCGTCCTTCAACCGGCTCGACGCCTCCGCCGCGCGGCGCATCGACTCGAGCTGCTCGACGAGGTCGCGCACCTGGTACTGCCTCCGCCGCGCGCGCAGCGCGGTGAGCGCCGCCGCGACGAGCGTGCGCAGGTGCATCGGCCGCTCGATGAGCGTCACCGACCCCGAGGCCGACAGCGCGCCGAGCCTCCCGAGGCTCACCCGGGACACGGCGCCGACGTGGGTGCACACCAGCACCGGCAGGTCTGACCACGGCGGTTGACGCTCCAGGGCCTCGACGAGGCAGCGCAGCGAGCCCTCGCCGAGCGCCTCCTCGGTGAGCAGCAG
>JAEYZO010000064.1 GCA_023428035.1 Pseudomonadota bacterium
CGCCGGGGCAGCTCCGTCACGTCATCGTGGTGGTGCTCCGCGGCGCGCGCGCCGACCGGTTCTTCCCCGCGCTCACGCAGCGCCTCGCGGGCGGCGGCTTCGCGCGGATGCTCCGCGAGGGCACCGCCGCCGAGGCCACCGCGCCCTCGCTCCGCGCGTGGTCGTCGCTCATCACGGCGACCTCGGGCCTCCCCGCGGAGACGCACCGCGTGGTGGAGCTCACCGACCTCCTCGACGAGGAGGCCCCCACCCTCGCGAGCACCCTCGTCGAGGCCGGGGTCAGGGTGCAGTGCTTCAGCGACGACCCGACCTGGTTCGGCAGCGGCGCCGACCGCGGCTGCGGGCAGCGCGTGGGCTGTGGCGAGGCCCAGACCCCCTGCCGCGCCGACGCGATCTTCCAGTCGCTCACCGCCGCGGGCCTCGAGCCCACGACCCCGACGGTCTCCGTCGTCGTGCTCCGCGGCGGCGCGCTCCCGCTCGACCCGGCCAACGACGACATCCTCGCGCTCGACCCTCAGCCCTACGAGGGCACGGTGACCCCCGCGCAGACCGCGGTGCTCGCCCAGCGCGGCCGGCGCGGAGACGTGCGCCTCGAGCCCGCGGCGCAAGACCGCCTCGGGCTCCTGCACGACGCCGTGCTCCTCGGGGTCGACCGCGCCCTGGGGGCGATGCTCGACCGCGTCGAGGAGCTCGGCGCCTCGGCGCGCACCCTGGTGATCGTGACGGGAGACCGCGGCACGCCGCTGGGCGAGGCCCGCAGCGTGGGCGACGGGCCGATGTCGCTCCGGGTGGTGTCGTCGGTGCCCGTCATCGCGCGGGGGGCGGGCTTCGCGCCGGGGGCGACCCTCACCGGCGCGGTGGGCGTGGTCGACGTGGCCGCGACGGTGCTCGAGCGCCTGGGGGTGTCGGCGCCCGAGGCGATGACGGGGGTGAGCCTCGCGCGGGCGTCGGCGATGCGCGACCGGGTGCTGCCGCTGGTGGCGACCGCGCGGGGAGAGATGGGGCTGCGCTTCGCAGACCTCGTCGCCCTGCCGCGCTCGGCGGCCCTGGGCGGCGGGATGCAGCTCGTCGACCCGCGCGAAGACCCGCTGGGCCAGTCAGACCTCGCGCTGCGCCTGCCCATCGCTCGGGCGATGGCGGAGTTCGGCGTCGCGACGCTGCGCCCGCTGGCGGCGACGACCTACCGCCCCTCGACGCGGGTGGTGCCGGGGACCTGAGCGAGGGATCTCCGCCGGGCTGTTCTACCGGCGCGCGCCGGGGCGAGCGGGCGCGGGGGCGGGCGTGGTGGTGGTGTGGCGGCGGTACTCGATCAGGCCGTTGGAGTCGGCCTGGCCGTTCGCGGCGCGGCGGGTGAAGTTGCCCTCGACGGTGACCTCGGCGCCCTCGTCGAAGTCGGTGGGGATCGCGGTCTGCACGCCCTGGTCGATGAGCGCCTGCTGCGCGGCGGTGGGCCGTCGGTTGGCGCGCGCGTCGGCGCGGGCCTGCTCGATCTCGTGCTGGAAGGTCGCGTAGCCCGTGACCATCAGCATGCGTTGGGGGTCGCGCTCGTCGCGGGCGTCGGCGATGTAGACGTGGGGGCGCTCCTCGACGCAGCGGTCGCGCTCGGCGCAGGGCTGGCCGCGCTCGTTGCGCGCGGTGTAGACGCTCACGATGAAGCCGTGGACGCGCTGCGGGTGGTTCCAGATGCTCGCGTCGCGGGCGGCCTGGTGGCGCACGCCGTAGACCGTGAAGGCGCCGTCGGAGCTGCGCAGCGGCGGCGGCGGCGGCAGGGTGGGCACCGTGGGGAGGTTCACCTGGGGGCCGCTGCTCGAGTTCTCGACCACCACGTTGAGCTTGCTCTCACCCTCGCACCCCGCGCAGAGGCTGAGCGCTGCCCCGAGCGCCATGACCGAGAGCGCCGTCGTTCCGTGCCGCATCTGTTCTCCCGTCCGCTTCCGACGGCGCGGACGCTAACACGCGGCTTCTCGGGCTCACAAGGAGCGAGAGAGGCCCCCGCGGCGGGGCGTTCTACCTCCGCCGCGGTGGTGGTAGCCTCGACGGCGTTCGACCCGAACGAGGCCTCTGCCTCTCCGCCGCGGCGCGCGCGGGGCGGCGGCGGCGACACCACAGGGGAGCAGCCATGGCCGAGTCTCCGGACGTCTTCACCCTTCGCGGCGGCCCGATCCCAGCGAGCGCCAAGGTGCTGGCCTTCAACGGCGTCGAGGGCCTCTCGCGGCTCTATGCCTTCGAGGTCCTGTTCTTCATCCCCAACGCAGACGCCGTGGACTTCGACGAGGCCGCGGCGGTCCTCCAGCGGGTGCAGCTCCACATCAACGACGCCGAGGGCGCGCCGCGCACCACCTGGCACGGGGTGCTCTCGACCGTGGAGTTCGTCTCGGACTTCGCCGACGACACGGTCTTCCGCGCGGTGATCTCCCCCGCGGCCTACAAGGCCACGCTGCACCGGCACAGCAAGGTGTGGGTGAAGGGCACCGAGCCCGACACGGTCACGACCATCATCGAGGCCGTGCTCAAGTCGGCGGGGCTCAGCGCCGACGAGTTCGAGCTGCGGACGAAGAAGAAGTACAAGCCGCTCCTGCAGGTCTGTCAGTACCGCGAGACCGACTTCGAGTTCGTCTCGCGGTGGATGGAGCGCGAGGGGCTCTACTATTTCTTCGAGCACGGCGACGCCTCGGAGAAGATGGTCATCGTCGACGACCCGAGCTTTCACGAGGCCCGCGGCGAGGCGGTGAGGTTCTTCCCCACGGCCGACACCGACGAGGCCCAGGTCGAGGCGATGCAGGCCTTTCGCGGGAGGCGCCAGGCGCTGCCCTCCGAGGTGGTCTTCCGCGACTGGGACGAGGAGCTGCTCGCCTTCAAGGAGCCCTCGAAGGAGGTCGAGGGCGGCGCCCACGGCAAGCAGGTGTACTGGGGCGAGAACACCAAGCTCAGCGACCGCGCGCAGGCGCCGACCGACGCGAGGGCCACGCACTACGGCGCGTCGGTGACGGAGTACCGCGGGCGAGGGCGGCTCTTCGACCTGCGGCCCGGGTACCTCTTCACCCTCGAGGAGCACCCGCGCGGGACCTACAACCGCGAGTACCTCACCACCGCGCTGGAGCACCACGGGGTGCAGTTGGCCGAGAACCCCGCGCTCAAGCGCTTCGCGGGCGGAGAGACCGACCGGACCTACAAGGTCCACGTGACGGCCATCGAGAGCGACACGCCCTACGCGGCGCCCAGGAGGGCGACGTGGCCGCGCATCCACGGCGTCGAGGTGGCGGTGGTCGACGGCCCCGCGGACAGCGACTACGCGCAGCTCGACGACCAGGGTCGATACCTCGTGCGGTACCGCTTCGACGAGGGGAGCCTCGCCGACGGCAAGGCCTCGATGCTGGTGAGGATGATCCAGCCCCACGCGGGCAACCCCGAGGGCTTCCACTTCCCGCTGCGCAAGGGGACGCAGGTGATGATGGTCTTCCTCGGAGGAGACCCCGACCAGCCCCTGATCGTGGGCTCGATCCCCGACCCGACGAACCCCTCGCCGGTCACGAGCGACAACCACACCCAGAACGTGGTGATGACCGGCGGGCGCTCGCGCATCGAGATCGAGGACCAGGACGGCGCGCAGTACGTCGACATCTCGACGCCGCCGGAGAAGACCTTCCTGCACATGGGCGCGACGCACGGCGCCCACGACCACAACTGGATCCTCAAGACCGACGGCACGGGGCTCGTGCACACCGGCGGGAACGAGGACGTCTGGGTCGGCGGCGACCTCACCGAAGAGGTGATGGGCGACGTGAAGGAGACCTACCACAACGACCAGACCACCCTGGTGATGGGCGACGAGAAGCTCACCGTGATGGGCGATCGAAAGAAGACCATCCTCGGTGACGAGGTCGACGTGGTGATCGGCGACCACAAAGAGACCATCATCGGCGACCACGTCACGACGATCCTGGGCGACGACAAGAACGTCACGCTGGGCGACAACCAGCACGTCGTGGTGGGCGACCAGACCGCGCTCGTCGCGGGCAACGTCACGGGGGTCATCGGCGGAGACGAGACGCGCGTCCTCGCGGGCAACCAGACCAACCTCATCGGCGGCAACCAGACGACGCTGCTCGCGGGCAACCAGATGCTGCTCTGCGCGGGCTCGCAGGTGCAGATCCTCGCCGCGGGCGGGACCATCATCTCGCCGCCCGGCTACAACATCATCGCCCCCGGCGGGTACAACGTCGTCGCGCCCTCGAAGTGGTACAAGGTCACGGCGATGAGCGGCGAGGCGACGATCCTCAAGCTCACGCAGGCCGCGATCAAGATCGACACCGTGGTTCTCAAGGTCGACATCCACGCGCTGAAGATGGAGAACTGCGGGATCAAGAACGGCAACGCGGGCGCAGAGATCAAGGCCCTCGGCGCGAAGATCAAGACCCTCGGCGCGAACATCTACACCGCCGCGGTGAACCTCTTCACCTGACGGAGGCAGCGGGGTCGCGTGAAGGTCGTCAAGCCGCAGAGGGTGGGCGCGCTCACCCGGGTGATCGAGCACGGAGGCCGCTGCCATTTCGTCGTGGGCGCGCTGGGCTTCTTCCCGCTCGGCAACGCCACCCCGCTCACCGAGGTCGACCTCTGGAAGTTCGTCCCGAAGGCGCTCCCTCCCGGCGCGGTCTTCGACGCGGCGATGCCCAAGTCCCGCGGCGAGGTGCTGGTCTCGGGCGCGTGCTACGCGCCGGGCGGCCGCGCGCGGCAGTGCGCGGTGCGCGCGAGGGTGGGCCCCGTCGACAAGACCCTCTACGTCTTCGGCGACCGCCGATGGCAAGACGGAGAGGCGACGGAGCCCGCGCCCTTCGAGGTCATGCCCCTCGACTGGTCGCGCGCCTTCGGCGGAGAGGGCTTCACGCTCAACCCCCTGGGCAAGGGCGCCGTCGCGGTGGAGGGCGCTCACCCGCTCCCCAACGTCGAGTCTCCCACGGCGCGGGTCGCGCAGCCCTCAGACCGCCCCGCCCCCGCGGGCTTCGGCGCGGTGGACTTCACCTGGCCCCAGCGCGCGTCGAAGCGCGGCACCTACGACCAGGAGTGGCTCGACACGCTCTACCCGGGCTTCGCCGCCGACATCGACTGGACGATGTTCAACGACGCCCAGCCCGACCAGTGGGTCGAGGGCTTCTGGCGCGGCGACGAGGCGATCTCGCTCACCAACCTGCACCCGACGCGCGCGGTGCTCGAGGCGACGCTGCCGGGCTTCGCGGCGCGGGCCTTCGTGACGCTCCAGCCGGCGGGGGCCGAGGGCGAGCCCGGGCCCGAGGCGCTCGTCGAGGTGCCGCTGCGGCTCGACACGGTGCACCTCTTCCCGAGCGACGAGCGGGTGGCGCTGGTGTGGCGCGGCACCGTCGAGGTGCGCGAAGACGACGGCGCCGACGTGCGGCACCTGCTGCTCGCGATGGAGGACCTCGGCGCGCCCCGTGACGTGGAGCACTACCGCGCGGTGCTGACCCGGAGGCTCGACAAGAAGCGCGGCGCGGTCGAAGCGCTGCGCGACCGCGACCTCATGCCGCCGCCGAGGGAGGGCGCGACGCCCGTGGCGGCCTCCACCGACGCCTTCACCGAGGCCCTCGCGTACGAGGGTCACCTGGAGCAGAACGCCGCGCGCCGCGTGGCGAAGGAGCGAGAAGAGACCCGCGAGAGGCTCCGCGCGCAGGGCCTCGACCCCGACGTGTACGGCCCGCCTCCGCCCCCGCCCGCCCCCGCGCCGCAGCAGCCCGGAGAGGACCTCGGCGCCTACGTCGAGCGCGCCGACGCCGAGGTCG
>JAEYZO010000089.1 GCA_023428035.1 Pseudomonadota bacterium
GGGCCGAGGCCGTCGCCGAGGGGGCGACCGAGGGGGCGGCCGAGGGGGCGGCCGAGGGGGCGGTCGAGGCCGCGGAGCCCGAGCAGGCCCGGCGGGCCCTGAACATCGAAGACCTGGCGAGGGAGTCGGGGATGGACCCCGAGGACGCGGAGATCGTCCTCGGGATGATCCAGACGATGGACCCGGTGGGGGTGGCCGCGAGGGACCTTCGGGAGTGCCTCCTCGTGCAGGTCGAGGTGCTGGGCTACGACGAGGAAGACATCGTGTGGCAGGTGATCGACCACCACCTGCCCAACCTCGAGCGCCGGAACTTCGGCGCCATCTCCCGCGACCTGCGCTGTGAGCTGACCGACGTGTACGAGGCCGCCAAGCTCATCTCGAGCCTGGAGCCGCGGCCCGGGCGGAACTTCACCACCGAGGAGCCCGCGTACATCACCCCCGACGTGTACGTGCACAAGGTCGGCGACGACTACGTGGTCACCACCAACGACGACGGGATGCCCAAGCTCAAGATCAACGAGCAGCAGGCGCGGGCGTTGATGAAGGACCCGAAGGCGCGGGAGTTCATCCAGGGGAAGCTCGCGTCGGCCAAGTGGTTCGTCCGGTCCCTGGATCAGCGGCAGAAGACCATCGTCAAGGTCACCCAGGCCATCGTCGAGAAGCAGCGGGACTTCTTCGAGAAGGGGATCAATCACCTGAGGCCGATGATCCTCCGCGACGTGGCCGACGCGGTGGGGATGCACGAGAGCACCATCTCTCGGGTGACCACCAACAAGTACGTGCACACCCCGCGGGGGATCTTCGAGCTGAAGTATTTCTTCAACAGCTCGATCCGGCGCGTGGCCCAGGAGGACATCGCGTCGGAGAGCGTGAAGCAGGCGATCAAGAAGATCATCTCCGAGGAGGACCCCAAGAGCCCCTTCTCGGACGAGCAGATCGTCAAGCTCCTGGCGGGGCAGAAGATCATCATCGCCCGCCGCACCGTAGCGAAATACCGAGAGATGCTGGGCATCCTCTCGAGCGCCAAGCGGAAGCAGTATTTCTGACCCTCGGCGCGGCCGGTCGCCGCGGGATCGTCACTCGCCGGTCGCGCGCCCCTTCACAGACCGCTTCGCGAGGAGTAACCCAGTAGCGCTGGCGGTTGCTCGTCGCCGCCGGCCCACAGAGACACGACGAGCATCGAGTGCCCGGCGCGGGCTTCGCCCCGGAGGCGCCGCGTCGGGCCAAAGGACGGAGGACGTGATGGGCATCGCGATCACCTTCAGGCACGTGGCGTCGAGTGACGCGCTCAAGTCGTACGTGAACGACAAGCTCGAGCGGGTACAGAAGTACCTCCGGCAGCCGCTCGACGCGCACGTCACGCTCTCGACCGAGCGGCACCAGCACGTGGCCGAGGTGCTGGTCACTACGGCGGGTCGGCAGTACCAGGCGCGCCACGACAGCGACGACATGTACAAGTCGATCGACCTCATGCTCGACAAGGTCGAGCACCAGATCTCGAAGCACCACGACGCGGCGACGAGGAACAAGAAGGGCGGGCCGAGCGCCGCGCACGTCGCCCCCGCGTCGGTCGAGGCCGTCTCCGACGAGGGCGGGGAGTAGTTCCTCCGCTGCGGCGTTCGGCGCTGGACACTCCGGAGCCGCCGGAGTATTCCGCGCCGACGCCATGCGGCTGAGCGACCTCCTCCACGAGTCGAGGGTCAGTACGTCGCTGACGGCGACGTCCAAGGACGAAGCACTCGCCGTCCTCGCCTCGCTCCTCTCCACCTGCCGCGACACCCCCGACCCCAACTCCATCGTCCGAGTGCTCCGCGACCGCGAGAGCCTCGCCTCCACCGGCGTCGGCGACGAGGTCGCGATCCCCCACGGCCGCCTCCCCGGCATCACCCGCGTCGTGGCCGCGCTCGCGCTCGCGCCCCACGGCGTCGACTTCGACTCCATCGACGGCAGGCCCGTGAAGATCTTCGTCGCGATCCTCGCCCCCGAGCGCTGCCCCGGCGACCAGCTCCGCGCCCTGGCGCGCGTCTCGAAGCTCCTCCGTGACCGTCGCGTGCGCGGCCGGCTCATCGAGTCGTCCACCGTCGCCGACGTGATGTCCGTGGTCGCCGACGAGGAGACCGCGCTCCCCTGACCGTGGCGCGCGAACCGTGGTAATCCCGTCGTGCGCGCTCGGGAGGCGCACTCGGCCATGCACACCCCCTCTCGGCTCTCCGTCGTGCTCGCGCTCGCCGCGCTCTCGCAGGCCTGCGTCGTCTACCGCGACCGGATCATCACCGTCTCTCAGCGCACCGAGGTCGAGCTGCGCGGCGCCGCGCCGCAGAACCAGCTCGCTTCGCTCTCGCTGGGCTCGGTGCCGGCGCGCCTCGACGGCGAGCGCATCGAAGCCGCCCTCGCGGGTCACGGCCGCTGGTTCGAAGACCCCACCTACGGGATGGTCTGGTCTCCGGGGCGCAACTCCGGGGGCGGGGACAGCTTCGTCCCCTACGTCACCGACGGCCGCTGGCAGCACACCACCGCGGGGTGGTTCTGGCAGAGCGACCTGCCCTGGGGCTCGGTAACCTTCCACTACGGTCGGTGGGTCAGCCTCTCTGACGGGTGGGCGTGGGTGCCGGGGAGCACCTTCGCGCCCGCGTGGGTCGACTGGCGCTCCGGCGCGGGCTGGGTCGGTTGGGCGCCGCTCGCGCCGGTGGGCTCAGCGTACAGCGCGCCGTTCGTGTATTGCGCCGCCGGCGCGCTCGTCGGCCCGGGCCTCGCGAGCCGCGTGGTCACCGGCAGCGGCGCATCGTCGCTCTACGCGCGCACCGCGCCCATCGACGCGACGCCGGGGCACGGCGGGGTCGTGTACTCC
>JAEYZO010000105.1 GCA_023428035.1 Pseudomonadota bacterium
GTGCAGCGCCTCTTCGTAGAGCTGCCGCGAGAGGTACATCCTCGCCTCGGGGGCGTTGACGTGCCGGTAGAGGTTCAGCACCAGGTTGTTCGCGACGATGGAGTCGCCCGTGGCGAAGAAGGCCACGAGCCGCCGGATGAGGTGCCGCTCCGACTCGGTCATCTTCGAGCGCAGGTCGGTCACGTCGGTGGAGAAGTCGACCTCCTCGACGGTCCAGGTGTTCTTCACCGCCGCGCGGTACATCTCGTAGAAGCGGGGGTAGGCCATCGGGCGGAGCGTGAGGCAGTGGCCCGGGTCGAGGAGCGCCGCGGGGCGCGCGACGGCGCTCACTGGCAGGCCTCGCAGCTCTCGGGGTTCTCCAGCGAGCACGCGACCGCCGCGGCGGGCGTGGGCGCGGCCTCGACGGTGGCCTTCGCGATGCGCGTCGCGGGGCGCGAGCGGAGGTAGTACGTGGTCTTCAGCCCCTTGCGCCACGCGTAGAAGTACATCGACGAGAGCTGTCCGATGTTGGGGCTCTCGACGAAGAGGTTGAGCGACTGGCTCTGGTCGATGAAGGCCCCGCGGTCGGCGGCCATGTCGAGGAGCGAGCGCATCGGCACCTCCCACGCGGTGCGGTACACCTCGCGGAGCGCGTCGGGCAGGCCGGGCAGCGCGCGCGCCGAGCCCTCGGCGAGCTTGAGGTGCGCGCGGGCGTCGTCGTTCCACAGGCCCAGAGACTTCAGGTCGGCCACGAGGTAGCGGTTCACCTGGAGGAAATCTCCGGAGAGCGTCTCGCGCTTGAAGAGGTTCGACACCTGCGGCTCGATGCACTCGTAGCAGCCCGCGATCGACGCGATGGTGGCCGTCGGCGCGATGGCGCAGAGGAGCGAGTTGCGCAGCCCCGAGGTCTTCACCCGCGCGCGGAGCGTCTCCCAGCGCTCGGGGTCTGAAGGCGTCACGCCCCAGGCGTCGAACTGGAGCTCGCCGCGGGCCGCGCGGGTCTCGGCGAAGGCGGGGTGCGCGCCGTGCTCCTCGGCGAGCTCGACCGAAGCGGAGAGGGCGTGGAAGTACACCGCCTCGCTGACGGCCTGCGACAGCGCGCGGGCCTCGGGCGCGTCGAAGGGCAGGCGCATCTGGAAGAAGACGTCTTGCAAGCCCATGAGCCCCAGACCCACGGGGCGCCAGCGGAGGTTCGAGCTCTGCGCGGTGGGGATGGGGTAGAAGTTCAGGTCGATCACCCGGTCGAGCTGACGCACGGCGGCGCGCACGGTGCGGCCGAGGCGCTCGTAGTCGAAGACCACTCGCCCGTCGGCGTCGGCGCGGGTGTGCCGCGCCAGGTTGATCGAGCCGAGGTTGCACACGGCGGTCTCGTCGCCCGAGGTGACCTCGAGGATCTCGGTGCAGAGGTTCGACAGGTGTACGACCCGGCCGGGGAGGGCGGTCTGGTTGCAGGCGCGGTTCGCGCGGTCCTTGAAGGTCATCCAGCCGTTTCCGGTCTGGGCGAGGGTGCGCATCATGCGGCCGTAGAGCTCGCGGGCCTTGACGGACTTCACCGCGAGCCCGGCGCGCTCGGCCTCTTCGTAGGCGCGCTCGAAGTCCTCGCCGTAGAGGTCGGGCAGCGAGGGGACGACCTTGGGGTCGAAGAGGCTCCACTCGGCGTCGGCCTCGACGCGGCGCATGAAGAGGTCGGGCACCCAGTTGGCGAGGTTGAGGTTGTGCGCGCGCCGCGCCTCGTCGCCGGTGTTGTCCCTGAGCTCGAGGAACTCCTCGATGTCGGCGTGCCAGGTCTCGAGGTAGACGCAGCACGCGCCCTTGCGACGGCCTCCCTGGTTCACGGCGGCGACCGAGGCGTCGAGGGTCTTGAGCCACGGCACGATCCCGTTGGCGTGGCCGTTGGTGCCCGCGATGAGCGAGCCGCGCGAGCGCACGCGGTGGTACGCGAGGCCGATGCCGCCGGAGAACTTCGAGAGCAGCGCCACGTCGGTGTAGCGCTGGTAGACCGCCTCGAGGCTGTCGTCGGGCGAGTCGAGGAGGAAGCAGCTCGAGAGCTGCTCGTGCCGCGTGCCCGCGTTGAAGAGCGTGGGCGAGCTCGGGATGTACGCGAGCGACGAGAAGAGGTCGTAGAGCTCGATCGCGTCGGCGACCGACTCCGAGAGGGCGCAGGCGATGCGCATGAAGAACTGCTGCGGCGTCTCGATCACGAGGCGGCTGGTGGGGTGCCGCAGGAGGTAGCGGTCGTAGAGCGTGCGCAGGCCGAAGTACTCCAGCTCGCGGTCGCGGGCGGGCAGCACGGCGTCGTTTAGCTTGCGCGCGTGGCCGGCGACGAAGGCCCGGAGGCGGTCGTTCACGAGGCCCGCGGCGTGGCCCGCGGTGACCGACTGCGAGAAGGCGTGGATCTCCTGGTTGCGCACCTCCTTCTCGACGCAGGTGGCGAGGAGGCGCGCGGCGAGGCGGGCGTACTGCGGCTCCTCGGCGATGAGCGCCGCGGCGGTCTGGATGGAGATCTGGTCGAGCTCGTGGGTGGTGGCCCCGTCGTAGAG
>JAEYZO010000113.1 GCA_023428035.1 Pseudomonadota bacterium
CCGACGTGACGGGCATCGTCAAGCTGCCCGAGGACGTCAAGATGGTGATGCCCGGTGACAACATCACCGTCGAGATCGAGCTCATCACCCCCGTCGCGCTCGAGGAGCAGATGCGCTTCGCCATCCGCGAGGGCGGCAAGACCGTCGGCGCCGGCGTCGTCACCAAGATCACCGAGTGAGTCCACCGGGCCTCGCGCCGGCCGCGTGACCCGATGAGGGTGGCGCGCTCGGCGCGGGTCCTTTGTTCGCCCAGACAGGAAATACAGAGCGATGGCCGCGACCAAGATCCGTATCCGTCTCAAGGCCTACGACCACAAGCTGCTGGACCAGGCCGCGAGCGAGATCGTCGAGACCGCGCGTGGCACCGGCGCCCGAGTGGCCGGCCCCATCCCGCTGCCCACGAAGATCAACCGGTACACGGTGCTCCGCGGGCCGCACGTCGACAAGAAGTCGCGCGAGCAGTTCGAGATCCGCACGCACAAGCGCCTGCTGGACATCCTCGAGCCGACGCAGCAGACCCTCGACGCCCTCATGAAGCTCGACCTGTCCGCGGGTGTGGACGTCGAGATCAAGACCTGAAGGAGCAACGACCATGGCGAAGCTGCAGGTCGTGAACACGAAGGGCGAGGCCGCCGGCGAGATCGAACTCTCCGACGCCGTCTTCGGTATCACCGAGATCAACCAGGACCTCTTCTACGAGGTGGTGAAGGCTCAGCTCGCCTCGCGGCGCGCGGGCACCCACGACACCAAGGGCCGCTCGGCGGTCTCGGGGTCGAAGAAGAAGGTCTACAAGCAGAAGGGCACCGGCAACGCGCGGCACGGCAACAACCGCGCGCCGACCTTCGCGAAGGGCGGCAAGGTCCACACGCCGCACCCGAGGGACTACTCCTACCGGCCGCCGCGCAAGGTGCGCGCGGGCGCGCTCAAGCACGCCCTCTCGCTCTTCGTGAAGGAGGGCCGGATCAAGGTCCTCGACGCCTGGGCCGTGGAGGAGATCAAGACCCGCGGGGTCGCGGCCACGCTCGCCACGCTCGAGGCCCAGGGCCTCACCTGCGTGGTCGACAGCGCCGGGAACGAGAAGCTCCGGCTCTCGACCCGCAACCTGGAGAAGGCCACGTTCCTGCCCCCCGAGGGCGTGAACGTGTACGACCTCCTCCGCCACGACACGCTGATCCTCACCCAGGACGCCGCGCGCGAACTGGAGAAGCGCCTGAGCGCGTAAGGGGCTGAGAGACCACCATGGCTTCCATTCCGAACACGCTCCGCCGGCCGCTGCTCCTCACGGAGAAGGGCGCCGCGCTCAAGGAGCAGCTCAACAAGTTCCTCTTCGAGGTCGCGCGCGACGCGACCAAGCCTCAGATCCGGGCCGCGGTGGAGCAGGCCTTCGGCGTGAAGGTGCTCTCGGTCCGCACGATGGTCGTGCGCGGCAAGGAGCGCCGGATGGGCCGGGGCTACGCCAAGACCCAGAACTGGAAGAAGGCCATCGTGACCCTCAAGCAGGGCGACACGATCCCGGTCTTCGAGCTCGAGGCCTAAAGGATCGCTCCAATGCCCATCAAGACCTTCAAGCCCAACACGCCCTCTCGCCGCTACCTCACGGTGACGTCCTTCGCCGACCTCACCAAGAAGAAGCCCGAGAAGTCGCTGACCGAGCACCAGACCTCCACCGGCGGGCGCAACCACGGCGGGCGCATCACCTCGCGCTTCCGCGGCGGCGGCCACAAGCAGCGCTACCGCCTCATCGACTGGAAGCGCAACCGCGTCGGCATCCCCGCCAAGGTCGCGGCGGTGGAGTACGACCCCAACCGCACCGCGCGCATCGCGCTCCTGCACTACGCCGACGGCGTGAAGGCGTACATCCTCGCCCCCGACGGGCTGAGGGTGGGCGACACCGTCGTCTCGTCGCGCAACGCCGACATCAAGCCCGGCAACGCGCTCCCGCTGCGCTTCATCCCCCTCGGCACGGTCATCCACAACGTGGAGCTCAAGATCGGCAAGGGCGCGCAGATGGTCCGCTCGGCGGGCTCCGCCGCGCAGCTCATCGCCAAGGACGGCGAGTGGGGCCAGGTCCGCCTGCCCTCGGGTGAGATCCGCAAGATCCACCTCGACTGCCGCGCCTCCATCGGCCAGGTGAGCAACCCCGACCACGCCAACGTGACCCTCGGCAAGGCCGGTCGCTCCCGCTGGCTCGGCCGCCGCCCGCACAACCGCGGCGTGTCGATGAACCCGGTCGACCACCCCATGGGCGGCGGCGAGGGCCGCACCTCCGGCGGCCGTCACCCCTGCTCCCCCTGGGGTCAGCTCTCCAAGGGCAAGAAGACCCGTCACAACAAGCGGACCGACTCCATGATCATCAAGCGCCGCGGCGCGAAGGGCTGATCGCGATGCCTCGTTCACTGAAGAAGGGCCCCTTCGTCGACCTTCACCTCCAGAACAAGGTCACCAAGGGCGCCGAGAACAAGTCGAAGAGCTCGATCAAGACCTGGTCGCGCCGCAGCACCATCACCCCCGAGGCGGTGGGCCTGACCATCCTCGTGCACAACGGCCGCAAGTTCGTGCCCGTGTTCGTGTCCGAGAACATGGTCGGCCACAAGTACGGCGAGTTCGCGCCGACCCGCACCTTCCACGGCCACTCCGGTGACCGCAAGGGCAAGGTCGGCGCCGGCAAGGGCACCGGGAAGAAGTGAGCAGGGAGCCAGACATGACCACCAGCAACACTCCTTCGACCACCACCCCCCCGGTCGCGAACCCCGCGGCCTCGCCGGGCGACGCCGTCGTCTGCAAGCCCCTCGAGGTCACCGTCGGCGACAAGGGCATTGAGCGCGCGATCAAGAACCTCAAGCGCAAGATGGCCGCCGAGGGCGTGCTCCGGGAGCTCAAGCGCCGCCGGCACTACATGAAGCCCTCGGTGAAGCGCCGCAAGAAGGCCTCCGAGGCCGCGCGCCGCCGCCGCAAGCGCAGCCGCGCCGAGGCCGGGGCCTAGACCCCGCTCGCCTCCCCTCCGCCTCTCCCCCCAGAAATAATTCCCCCGCGGAGATTTTTTC
>JAEYZO010000139.1 GCA_023428035.1 Pseudomonadota bacterium
CCTTCGAGCAGAGCGCCGAGGAGTTCGTGAGCACCACGGTGAGCGTCGAGGCGGCGTCGGACTACGACGGCGACGGCGCGCCGGAGGTGTTCGTCCGCACGCAGCGGTGGGAGCACGAGGGGCACCCGTCGGACACGATGGTGGTGGTGACCGCGCGCGGCGGGGCGACGGCTCGCTACGCGCGCGCTCCGTCGGAGGGGGTCTTGCGCGCCGTGGACGCCGACGGCGACGGCCGCCTCGACCTGGTGCTCGACTCCCCGTGGACGGTGACCGACCTCTGCGGCCTCGCGGGGATCGAGCACGACGGGCCTACCCTGCTCGCGCACGCGACCCCCGACGGGGGCTTCTCTCGCACCGACGCCGTGGCCCGCGCGTGGGCCGAGCGCGAGTGCGCGACGGTGCATCCGCGGGACGTGAACGACCCTGTGGACGTGTACGACGTCGCCTGCGCGCGGGTGCGCGGGCGCTCCGCCGACGAGGTGGTCGAGGCCCTGCGAGGCGTGATGACCCCGGGCCCGTCTCGCCCCCCGGCGGTGTCACGCGAGGGGCTCTGCCTGAGCTTTCACGAGCTGGCGGCGGCGGCGCTGGTGTCTCCGCCCTTCAGCGCGGCGCGCTGATGGAGAGGCTCCACGAGGCGGTGTCGCCCTCGCTCACGGTTCGCGCGCGGCCCTCGTTGAGCGCGTTCGCGGGGGCGCTCCAGGGCTCGACGCAGACGAAGTCCTTGTCGGGCAGGGTCCACACGACGAGCACCGGGAGCTCGGCGCTCCAGGCGATGTGCAGGTCGCGCAGGCCGGGGCGGCGGAGCACCGTGCGCGTCGCGCGCTGATCGAGGAGGTGCAGGTCGACCTCGCCCTCGCCCAGCGAAGGAAAGCCCGTGAAGGCCACCTCGCGCTTCGCGGTGTTGTCCCAGGCGCGGGTGGCGTCAGCGGTGACTGTGGCCTGGGCCTTCGCGTCTCGGGGCACGAAGAAGTACGGGTGCGTGCCGACGTGCATGGGCATGGGCCCTCCGTCGGTGCAGGTCGCGCGGAGGGTGATCGAGAGGGCGCCGTCACGCAGCGTGTACTCGGCCTCGAAGACGAAGCCGAAGGGGAATTGCGCGCGGGTCTCGGGGGTGTCGGTGAGGCGCAGGGTGACCGACGCGCCGTCAGCGACGGAGCGGGAGGAGACGGACCAGGGGAGGTTCCGCGCGAAGCCGTGCTGCTTGAGGGTGAAGGCGCGGTCGCCGAGGGCGTAGCGGTCGTCGGCGAGCTTCCCCGCGATGGGCATGAGCAGCGGGACGCCCCCGCGCACGTTCCTCGTCGGGTCGCGCAGGGTGGCCTCGTCGAGGTAGAGCGCGGTCTCTCCCGCGATGGAGAAGCGGGTGACCATGCCTCCGCGGGCGGGGGCGACGGTGACGGAGGCGTCACGCTCGCGGTCGACCAGGGTGAGGGCTTCGAGGGCGTCGTCGGTGTCGCGGACTTCGTAGCGGGTCATCGCGGTCACTCCGTCACGCGCACCACGCCGGCCATACCGCCTCCGCCGTCGGTGCCGTGGAACTCACAGAAGTACGGGAAGTGCCCCGCCGCGGTGAAGCGGAAGGTGGTGGTGGTGCCCGAGGCCGTGCGCGTGATGGGGTTGCCCGAGGTGCCTCGGGACGAGGGCGCGAGGGGGTGGCCCGAGAAGGCTCCCTCGAAGGTCACGGAGTCTCCGACGCGCACGGTGAGGCAGCGGGGTTCGTACGCGGTGCCGACGGCGCCGCCGAAGCGCACGGTGCTCCCGGTGGTGTAGTCGCCGGGGGCGTTGCAGGGCGCGACGGCGGTGAAGGGGGCCTGGCAGTCGCCCGCGGAGCAGACCTGACCGGCGGGGCAAGCGCGGCCGCACATGCCGCAGTTGGCGTCGTCGGTCCGGAAGTCGACGCAGACGCCCTCGCTAGAGCAGCCCACGGGCGGAGTGCTGGGAGGACACACGTTGAGACCCGCGGCGCAGCTGGGCACGCAGGCGCCGGCGTTGCACCTGACCCCGGCGCAGCACACGCGGCCGCACATGCCGCAGTTGTTGGAGTCGGTCTGCGTGCTGACGCAGATGTTGCCGCCGAAGCACCCGACGGGCGGCGTCGCGGGCGGGCAGGAGGTGATGCCTGGGGAGCAGGCGTTCACGCACATCCCTCCCGCGCAGACGTTGCCGGCGCAGCACACGCGGCCGCAGCCGCCGCAGTTGTTCCGGTCGGTCATGGTGTCGCCGCAGCCGACGTCCGCGGGGCCGGCGTCCGTCATGCCCGTGTCGGAGGGGCCGGTGTCGGAGGGGCCAGTATCGACAGGGCCGGTGTCGATGGGGCCAGTGTCGGCGGGAACGTCGATCGCGTGCCCGTCGTGGTCGACGACGTCCTGCGTGGCGACGTCGGGTGCGCTCGCGTCGGAGCCCGCATCGCGAGGCCCGGTGTCGACGGGGCTGCTGTCGATGCGACCCGTGTCTACGGGGCCGGTGTCGACGGTTCCGTTGTCGACGGTTCCGTTGTCGATCACGGTGCTGGCGTCTGACGGAGTGGCGCTCTCGGAGCAGGCGGCGAGGAGCGCGAGGACGAGCAACGCTGAGACGCGGCGTTGAGTTCTCACCCGCGGAGTATCGCCGATGCGGACGCGGCGCGGCGTGCGCCGCGGAGGGGTGCAGTACGAACACCCGCGGAGCAGAGCGCGGGCGTAGCTGCTCGTACCGAACCCATTCGCGGCGCACGACGCGCCGCGTTCGGATCTCGCGCGGCGTGGCGAGGCCGCTGAGGCGCAGATGGGGTGCAGGGTGGGGGGTACCCCATCTCGAGACGGCCTCCGACCCGTGTCGAGACGGGTCAGGACCCGAGTCGAGACGGGTCAGGACCCGAGTCGACTCGGGGTACCCCCCATGTCCACTCGGGGTACCCCCCCATGTCCACTCGGGGTCGACCCCATGTCGCCGCCCTCACAGGTAGCTCAGCCACCAGTCGCGGCGGCGGGCCTTCACCCCCGCGAACCACCGGCACGGCCACCACAGGATCGCCACCCCCAGCGCCCACGCCGCGTACACCCCGGGCAGCGACCACCCCGGCGACCGCCCGGTCGCGAGCTTCACCAGCGCGGCCATCCCGTGCAGGAGCGGCAGGTGGAGGAGGTAATAGAACAGCGGCACCCGGCCGAAGGTCACCAGCACCTTCGCGACGGCCCCGCGAGCCTCCTTGCCCGAGAGCCACGCGAGGGCGAGCAGCGACGGGCCCAGGGTCATCAAGAGGTACGCGAGCGACGGCGGGTACTTCTGCGCGTTGATCACCGCGAGCGGCGTGAGGGCCACCCGCGACGGCACCACCCACGGGTGAGGGTCTCCGTAGAGGTTCGGCACCCGCAGCACGAGGAACACCACCAGGCACCCGAGCCCGAGGCGGGTGAGCCAGCGGCGTCGCTCGGCGAGCTCGAACCTCAGCCAGAGCCCTCCCATCACGAAGCCCAGGGCCATCACGCCCATCCACGGCACCAGGGGATAGGCGATGTAGACCCGGCGGCCCTCCAGCGGGAACAGCGGCCCGGGGTCGTGCAAGACCCGCCAGAGCCAGCCCATCGAGCCGAAGCTCGCGGCGCGCACCCCGTCGAAGGCGTTGTGCAGGAGCACCTGCGCGCCCCCCACCGCCGCCACGACCCAGAGCGGGAAGCGGGTCAGCACCGACAGGGCGACCATCGACCAGCCCAGCGCCCAGATGACCTGCACGAAGCTGAAGCGGTAGTCGACGTTGAAGAGCCAGCCGAAGCGCACCACGGTGAGCTCGAGGAAGACCAGCCACAGGCCGCGCGAGAGGAGGAAGCGGGTGAGCTCCGCGGGGGTGCGGCGGGTGCCCGCGATGCGCGCGGCGACGCCCGCGAGGAGGACGAAGACCGGCGCGCAGAGGTGCGTCACCCAGCGGGTGAAGAAGAGGGGCACGGTGGTGCGCGAGAGGTCGAGGGGAGAGGCGTCGGCGCCGAAGAAGTCCCGCGCGTGGTCGAGGGCCATGAGCACCATGACGAAGCCGCGGAGGAGGTCGACGGCGTCGTCGCGGGAGACCCGGCGGGGAGGGTCAGTCATTCATCGTGGCCGGCGGCCGACAGGGCGCGGTCGAGCATCCGGGCGGCGCGGATCAGCGCGAGGTGCGTGAAGGCCTGGGGGAAATTCCCGAGGTGCTCGCCGCGGGGCCCGAGCTCCTCGGGGAAGAGCCCGAGGTGGTTGGCGTAGCCGAGCATCTTCTCGAAGACGAAGCGCGCCTGGTCGACCCGGCCCGCCTTGGCGAGGCAGTCGACGTACCAGAAGGTGCACATGCAGAAGGTGCCCTCCTCGCCGGTGAGCCCGTCGGGCGCCGCGGTGTTGGTGCGGTAGCGGTACACCAGGGCGTCTTCGACGAGCTCCTCCTCGACGGCGTCGAGGGTCGAGAGCCAGCGCGGGTCGCGGGGCGAGATGAAGTTCATCAGCGGCAGGAGCAGCACCGACGCGTCCATCGCGCGGCCGCCGCGGGACTGCACGAAGGCCTTGCGCTCGTCGCTCCAGAAGCCCGCCAGGATGTCGTCGTGGATCTCGTCGCGGGTGCGGTGCCACAGGTCCAGGGGCGCGGGGTAGGCCCGGCGCTGCGCGATGCGGATCGCCCGGTCGAGCGCCGACCAGCACATCACCCGCGAGATCAAGAACTCCTGCCGCCCGCCGCGCACCTCCCAGATCCCCTCGTCGGCGAGGCGCCAGTGCTTGCACACGTAGTCGATGATCTTGCGGATGTTCCGCCACGCGTCGAAGCTGGTCGGGGCGCCGTAGAGGTCGTGGTGGTTGATGGCGTCCATCAGCTCGCCGTAGATGTCGAGCTGGAGCTGGTCGACCGCGGCGTTGCCCACCCGCACGGGCTTCGACCCCATGAACCCGTCGAAGTGGGTGAGCACCGACTCGGGCAGCTCGTGGCGGCCGTCGATCCCGTACATCACCTGGAGAGAGCCGTCGGGGGCGATCTCCTGGCAGCGGGCCTCGAGCCAGCTCATGAAGGCCGCGGCCTCGTCGGTGTGCCCGATGCGCATGAGCGACGAGAGCGAGAAGGCCGCGTCGCGGATCCAGGTGTAGCGGTAGTCCCAGTTGCGCACGCCGCCGATCTCCTCGGGCAGGCCGAAGGTCGGCGCGGCCACCATCGAGCCGTGGTCCCGCGAGGTGAGGAGCTTGAGCGTGAGCGCCGAGCGGTTCACCGCCTCGCGCCAGCGGCCGGTGTAGTTGCCCCGGGCCACCCACGACCGCCAGAAGTGCACCGTGCGGTGCAGCGCCGTGACGACGTAGTCGTCGCCCCTCGGCACGGCGCCCCCGGGGAGGGCCTCCTCCAGGATGAAATCCGCCTGCTCGCCCGCCCGGAGGATGAACTCCGCGGTGACCTTGCCGTCGTCGATGGTGACGGGCACCGACGCGCGCAGGCGCACCGCCACGGGCTGCTCCCCCGTCGACTCGAAGACCACGCCCAGGGAGTCTTCGTAGGCCCGGTGCCCCGCGCGGCCGTAGTCGAAGCGGGGATCGACCAGGAGCTTGAAGCGCACCTCGCCGCGCACGGTCTTGGCGCGGCGCACCAGCTCGTGGGTGGTCCGCCCGTCTTCGATGGGCATGAAGTCGTTCACCTCGGCGACGCCCTCGGCGGACTTGAAGCGGGTGAAGAGCACGTTCGTGTCGGGCAGGTACATCTGCCGCACGCGGCTGTCGTCGAGCACCGGGGCCAGCTTGAAGCTCCCGCCCCGCTCCTCGTCGAGGAGCGACGCGAAGATCGTGGGGGAGTCGAAGAGCGGCCACGACAGGAAGTCGATGGTGCCGTCGACCCCGACCAGGGCGACGGTGCAGAGGTCGCCGACGACCCCGTGGTTCTCGATGGGGAGGTAGGGCACGACGTCGGTTGTATCCGCAGGGCCCGCGACGGCGGAAGAACGCGGCGAGGCCGCGGTCAGCGGGTGACGGTGATCCAGCCGATCTCGGGGGGCACGTTGAAGCGCACCCGCGGGGCGGGGCCGCCGCGCATGCCGATGCCGCGCGAGATCACGAGGGGGATGTCGTGCTGGCGGTACAGCCCCCCCGTGAATCCGTGGCCGTTGTGCACCACCGGGGCGCCGATGAGGGGCAGCGAGACCTGGCCTCCGTGGGTGTGCCCCGCGAGCGCGAGGTCGGCGCCGTCGGGCGGCAGGCGCTCCACGACGCGGTCGGGGTGGTGGGCGATGAAGATCCTGTAGCCGGGGAGGTCGCGCAGCGCGGTGACCGGGCCGTAGCCCCGGTCGTCGTTGCCGTAGACGGTCACCGGGGTGCCGCGCACGTCGACGGTGACCGACTCGCCGGTGAGCAGCCGCAGGGGCGTGCGAGCGACCAGCGCCGCGACGTGACGCTCCCAGGGCTCGGGGCCGCGGTCCCAGTCGCCCCACACGCCGTAGAGGCCGCGGCGCGCGCGGAGCGGGGCGAAGAACTCCCTCGCGGCGCGGGCCCCCTCGGGGCCGTTGGTGAGGTCACCCGTGAAGAGGATCAGGTCGGGGGGCGGACGTCTCGCGATGGCCTCGAGCGCGAGGCGCTCCCTGCGGCAAGGCCCGTCGGTCTGAAGGTCCGAGAGGTGGAGGATCACCAGGCCCCCGTCGGGCGCGCGGGGCGAGCGGAGGCGGTACTCGCGCTCGACCAGGGTGGCGGGCTCCACGAAGAGCGCCCAGCCCGCGGAGAGCATCGCGGCCAGAGAGAGGGCCCCCAGCGCGAGGGCCGAGCGGGGTCGGCCGCGACGCGCGAGCCACGGCGCGGCCAGCGCGAGGGCCAGCGCGGGGAAGGTCACCCCGTAGCCGTAGAGGGTGAAGCTCGCCGCGGTGAACTCGCCGAGGTCTCCGCTGGTGGGCCGCGCGAGGCGGGTGTGCTGCCGGAGGTGGGTGACCGCGACGGAGAGGGCGAGCGCGAGGCCGTAGAGCGCGGGGGGCAGCGCGAGCCAGCGGGCGCTGAGCCGGCGGCGGCGCGCGCGGAGCGCGAGGGGGAGCGAGCAGAGCGTCGTGAGCGCGATCGCGGAGAGGAAGGTCGCCACGTCGGAGGCGGTGGGCGATACCACCGCGCGCCGCGGGGGGCTACGGGATCACCCGCCTGGTGGGGCACTCGCCGTCGCCCTGGAAGTCACCCAGCGTGCGGGCCTGCGCCTCGAGGTAGTCGTAGGCGGTGCTCACGGGGATGACCGCCCCCGAGAGGTTGTAGTGCGCCGCGGGGAACACGTCGGCCGCGCGCACCATGCGCAGCTCGTCGAGGGTGGTGACCCCGTCGCGGTCGAGGTCGCTGTCGGCGACCCACTGGGCGCGTCGCTCGGTGGTCTCAGCGCCTTGGGTGATGTTCGTGAAGAACCAGTGGTCGCCGTGGATCGTGGGCTTGATCTGCACCGTGGCCCCCGCGGTGACGGCGAAGCCCGAGTCGCCCTGGGCCGGCGCGCAGCCGTCGAAGGCGGTGCCCGCGCGCAGGCCCCAGCGCACCGTGACGGAGGTGCGCGGCACGCAGTCGGAGGGCGCCGTCGGCCGGCACGAGCGCCCCGCGGGGTTGCTGAGCGTGGCCTCGAAGTAGACCGAGTAGCCGTTCGACACCATGAAATCTAGGTCGGCTTGAGACGTGCCCGTGGCCGCGAGCGCGCCCGCGGCGGCGTTGGGGAGGTCGAAGCCGAAGCGGTCCCAGCGGCCCGCGGCGGCGCCCTCCCAGGTGGCGGCGACGAAGCCCCCCGCGGGCACGCTCCGCAGGTCGACCACCCAGCGCCGCGCGTCGGTCAGGCTCGCGGCGGCGTCGGAGGAGCGACCCGCGCGAAAGTTCCCCGCGCTCACGAGGAAGCGCGTGTACTCCACCGTCCACCCGTCGACGATGTTCTCGTCTCCGGCGCCGGGGGTGAGCCCCTCGGGCACCGTGTCTTCGGGCTCGACGAAGACCTGCACCCGCCCCGTGCCCGCCGCGTCGTCGCCGCAGCCCGACGCCGCCATCGACAAGTACCACAGCGCCGCAGCGCCGCGCGCCAAGCTCCTCATCATCACCTCCTCGACGCACCGCGTCCCTACTCGCGACACCGACGCTCCTGCACGAGCGGCACTTCTGCAACGCGGTTACAATAATCCCCCCGGGGGTACAACCCTGTTTCGTTCAGGGCTCCGCGACGGCGACGTGGTCGACGCTCACCCGCGCCGCGCGGTCGTCGGTGACGACCGAGAGCTCCCTCACGCCCGAGGCGAGCGGCACCACCAGCCGGGGCTCGTCCCACCGCGGGGAGAGCGTGAAGCGCGCGAGCTCGCGGCCGTCGACGCGCAGCGCGGCCCCGGTCTCGGGCCCG
Organism: Pseudomonadota bacterium; assembly: GCA_023428035.1. Classification (GTDB taxonomy): domain Bacteria; phylum Myxococcota_A; class Polyangia; order Polyangiales; genus JAEYZO01. The sequence continues at coordinate 8,294 of JAEYZO010000139.1, forward strand.
GCGTCCCTCCGCGCGCGGAGCACCACCAGCCTCTCTCCGCCGCGGGTCACGCGCAGCGCGATCGCCCCTCCCCCCGGCGGGCTCACGCACGAGCGCGCGCCGAGGTAGCGCC
>JAEYZO010000146.1 GCA_023428035.1 Pseudomonadota bacterium
GCTCGACGTGGGCGCGGGGGCGGGCGAGGGCGCGGGGGCGGGGCCCTCGAGGCGCGCGCTGAGCTCGTCTTCGGGGGTGAGGGCCCAGTCGCGGTGCGAGCCCGAGAGGCCGAAGGCGTGCCCCAGCGCGTCGGCGAGCTCGCCCACGCTCTGAAAGCGCTCGGCGGGCTTCTTCTTCAGCGCCCTCGCGATGAAGTCGTCGAGCTGCGGCGCGACCTGGTCGTTGGCGAAGGTCGGGGGCTCGGGCTCGTCGCCGAGGATCTTGAACAGGATCTGCGGCCCGTTCGGGCCGGTGAAGGGCACCTTGCCGACGCTCATCTCGTAGACGATCACGCCCACGGCCCACACGTCGGCGCGGTGGTCGAGGTCCGGCGCGCCCTGCGCCTGCTCGGGGGACATATAGAAGGGCGAGCCGATGGTGGTGCCCATCACCGTGAGCTTGTTGTTCTTGTCCTGCCCCTTGGTGAACTTCACCGAGCCGAAATCGAGGAGCTTGACCCGGTCGCCCTCGGGGCTGCGCACCAGGAACACGTTGTCGGGCTTGAGGTCGCGGTGCACGAAGCCCCGCGAGTGCGCCGCGTCGAGGGCCACCGCGAGCTGAGACACCATCCGCACCACCCGGGGCAGGGGGATGACCTTCTGGCGCTTCAAGAGCGCGCGGAGCTCCTCGCCGTCGAGGTACTCCATCACCAGCAGCCACACCTGCCCGTCGCGCCCCGGCGCCGACGGGATCGGGCGGAAATCCCTCACCTCGACGACGTTGGGGTTGGCGATCTCCTGCGACGTGGTGGCCTCGCGGCGAAAGCGCTCGAGGTTCACCTCGTCCTCGGCGATCTCCTTGTGGAGCACCTTCACCGCGACGCGCTCGCCCCGCTCCTGGTCGACCGCCTCGTACACCCGCCCCATGCCCCCGTCGGCCACCGTGCGGCGCACCGCGTAGCGGCCCGCGAGCGCGTGCCCGATGATCGGGTCGCTCGGGTCGCGGGGCGCTGGCACCTCCTCGATGGGCAGGAGCTTCGTGCCGTCGTCGGGGCAGAACGCGCTGCCCTCCGCCGGAAAGGCGCGTTGGCACCTGGGGCAGGCGTTCAGCATCGGGTCACCGCATGACCGCCACGGGGAGCAGGATCCGGTTGCAGCTCGGGCACTGGTACACCCGGTCGAGCCTCAAGAGCTGGTTGTAGAGCTGCGGCGGGATCGTCATGCGGCACCCGCGGCAGATGCCCTCGATGCAGTCGGCCACGCCGCTGCCGCGGCGCGACAGGGCCATCTGGTAGATCCGCAGGAGGTCGGGCCGCACCTTCGACGCCAGGGTCTTGCGCGCGTCGGCGCCCTCGGCCCGCCGCGCGTCGAGCGCGTCGGCGCGGGTCTTCGCCTCGGCCTCGTCGCTCGCGAGCAGGTCGGTGAGCTGCTTGAAATCCCCCTCGTGGCGGGTGATCTCCTCGCGCACCTGACCCACCACGGCCTCGAGCCTCGCGGCCTCGGCCTCGCGCTCGTCCTTCTCGCGGCGCAGCACCTCGAGCTCCCGGGCCGAGGCCTCCATCTCGCGGTTGTTCTTCGCCGTGTCGTGCCGCTTCTTCGACCGCGCGGTCTTGTCCGCGATCACCTCGAGCTCGCCGAGGTGGTCCTTTCGCATCCGCTCGGCCTCGGCGAGCTGCTCGCGCTCTCGGTCGAGCAGCTCGCGGATCTTCTCGACGTCTCCCCTGAGCTCGTCGAGCCTCGCCTGGATCTCCTGCAGCTCGACCTCGACCTGCCGCCCCGCGAGGTCGTTGCGCGCCAGCTCCTCGAGCGCCACCAGTTGTTCCCGCACCCTTCGGTCCTCCGTCAGTCGCCGCGCTGAGTGGTAGGCCGACCGGGACTTGAACCCGGAACCTCCCGATTATAAGTCGGGTGCTCTGACCAGTTGAGCTATGGGCCCTGCGACGCGGGCGCACTGTACCCCCCACCGCTTCGCGGGCGCAACGAGCCCGCCGCGTCCCTGCGAGAAACTTGGCCGCCGCCCCCACGTGGGGCTAGAGCACCACGCTCTCGTGGGAGACGACGACCAGCTCCTCGACGCCTACCTCGGTCACCTCAGGGTCGAGCGCGGCCTCGCCGCGCGCTCCGTCGAGGCCTACGCCACCGACCTCGTGCGCTTCGCGGTCTTCGTGCGCACCGCCCTCCACAAGCCCTTCGACGCCATCGACCAGGGCGACGTGGCCGCCTGGCTCGTCTCGCTCTCCCAAGAGGGCCTCACCGCGCGCGCCCAGGCGCGAAAGCTCTCGGCCCTGCGCGGCTTCTACCGCTTCCTCCTGGCGGAGAAGCGGGTGAAGCTCGACCCGACGAAGCTGGTGTCGGGCCCCAAGCTCCCGCGCAAGCTCCCCCACGTGCTGACCTTCGACGAGGTCGAGCGCCTCCTCGACGCGCCGGACCCCACCACCCCGCGGGGCTGCCGCGACGGCGCGATGCTCCAGCTCCTCTACGCCTCGGGCCTGAGGGTCTCCGAGCTCGTCGAGCTCCGCGTCGCCGACCTCGACCTCGACCGCTGCGTGGTGGCGCCGCTGGGCAAGGGCGAGAAGAGACGTCTGGTGCCCTTCGGTGAGTCGGCCCGCGACGCCCTCCTGGGGTACCTGAAGACCGTGAGACCGCGCTGGGCCGCGCGCGCCCCCGCGGCGATCTTCCTCACCGAGCGCGGCAAGGCCATGACCCGCCAGGGCTTCTGGAAGCTCCTCGGCCGCTACGCCCGCGCCGCCGGCATCGACCGCCCGATCTCTCCGCACAAGCTCCGGCACTCCTTCGCGACGCACCTCCTGCAGAACGGCGCCGACCTGCGCGCGGTGCAGACCATGCTCGGCCACGCCGACATCACCACGACCCAGGTCTACACCCACGTCACGGCCGACCACCTGCGCGAGGCCCACGCGCGCTTTCACCCCCGCGGCTGACCCTTCGCGCCTTTCGCGCGCGCCCTCGTTGGGGCATACCCCCTCCCCGTGACCAGCGCCCCCGAGCTCGTCGACTGGCCCGCCGACGGCGCGCTGCGGGTGTCGCTCCCGCAGTTCGAGGGGCCGCTCGACCTCCTGCTCCACCTCATCCAGAAGCACGAGCTCGACGTCTTCGACATCCCCATCGCGTTCGTGACGGAGCGCTACCTCGAGTACGTCACGGTGATGCAGGCCCTCGACCTCGACCTCGCGGCCGAGTACCTGCTCATGGCCGCGACGCTCACGCACCTGAAGTCGCGGATGCTCCTGCCCTCGACCCCCGCCGACGAGCCGGAGCTCAGCGCGAACCCCGACGCGCCCGAGGAAGACCCCCGCGCCGAGCTCGTGCGGAGGTTGTTGGAGTACCAGAAGTTCAAGGCCGCCGCGGCGGAGCTCGCCGCCCGAGGAGTGGCGGGCAGGGACGTCTTCCCTCGCGGCGCCGAGGTCGACGTCGACTCCCCCGCGGTGGCGCCCCTCGCCGAGCTGCCGGTGTACGACCTCCTCGACGCGTTCCGGAGGCTCCTCGCGCGGCGCAAGGTCGACATCGCGCACGAGGTCACCACCGAGAGGGTGAGCATCGCCGAGCGCATCCAGCAGATCGTCGAGCGGCTGCGCGACCGGCGCTCGCTCACCTTCGACGCGCTCTTCGACGACGCGGCGACGACCCTCGACCTCGTGGTGACCTTCCTCGCGCTGCTCGAGATGACCCGGCTGCGGATGACCCGGCTCTATCAGACCTCGTCGCTCGAGCCGCTGCACGTCACCCTCGTGCTCACCGACCTCGGCCCCGCCGACGTGAGGGACGACTGGCGATGACCCCCGACCCCCCCGAAGACCCCACCGACGACGAGCCCCTCCCCGCGTCGCCGGGCCTCGCCCGCGCGGGCGCGCGGTCGGTCTCGGAGCTGCACCTCAAGGGCGTGCTCGAGAGCCTGGTGTTCGTGAGCGACAAGCCCATCACCGTGTCGGAGCTCGCCCGCGTCTCGAAGGCCGAGGCGAGGGACGTCCGCCGGCTCCTCGAGGAGATCCAGCGCGACCATCAAGACCGGGGCGTGGTGCTCGACGAGGTCGCGGGGGGCTGGCAGTTCCGCTCCAACGCGATGAACGCCCCCTTCGTGCGCGAGCTCCTGCAGGCGAAGCCCGTGCGGCTCTCTCGCGCGCAGGTCGAGACGCTCTCGATCGTCGCGTACCGCCAGCCCATCACCCGCCCCGAGGTCGACGAGGTGCGCGGGGTCGACTCCGGCGCGGCGCTCAAGGCCCTCCTCGAGCGCGACCTGATCCGGATGATCGGCCGCCGCGAGGAGCCCGGCCGGCCCCTGCTCTACGGCACCACCGGGCACTTCCTCGCGTTCTTCGGCCTGCGCTCGCTGCGTGACCTGCCGCTCCTGCGGGAGTACACCGAGCTCAGCCCCGAGAGCGAGGCGACCCTGGCCGAGGAGCTCCGCGGCGAGCCCGAGCCCGAGCCCGCAGCGGCGCCGCCACAGGGCGATTGACCCGGCGCCGCGAGGGGCGGTACCCACCGGGGCGATGTACTTCCAGGAGCTGATCCTCACCCTGCAGTCGTTCTGGACCGCGCGCGGCTGCCTGATGGTGCAGCCCTACAACAGCGAGGTGGGCGCGGGCACCTTCAACCCCGGCACCTTCCTCCGCGCGCTCGGGCCCGAGCCCTGGAACATCGCCTTCGTCGAGCCCTCGCGGCGCCCCGCCGACGGGCGCTACGGCGACAACCCGAACCGCCTACAGCAGTTCCACCAGTTCCAGGTGATCCTCAAGCCCTCGCCCATCGACATCCAGGACCTCTACCTGGAGTCGCTGCGCGCCATCGGCACCGACCCCCTGCGCCATGACGTGCGCTTCGTCGAAGACGACTGGGAGTCTCCCACCCTCGGCGCCTGGGGCCTCGGGTGGCAGGTCTGGCTCGACGGGCTCGAGATCTCGCAGTTCACGTACTTTCAGCAGTGCGGCGGCTTCGACTGCAAGCCCGTGTCGGGGGAGCTCACCTACGGGCTCGAGCGCATCGCCATGTACCTCCAGGACGTCGACAGCGTGTACGAGGTCCAGTGGGCCCCCGGCGTGCGCTACGGCGAGGTCGCGAAGCGCGCCGAGTGGGAGTGGTCGACCTACAACTTCGAGGCCGCCGACCCCGCGATGCACCGCGCGCAGTTCGACCTCTGCGAGCGCGAGTGCCGACGGATGCTCTCCCTCGAGGAGCAGACCGTCGCCTCGAAGAAGGGCCCGCGCGTCGAGTGGGGCTACGCGAAGCCCGCGATGGAGCGCCTGGTGCTGCCCGCCTACGACTTCTGCGTGAAGGCCTCGCACCACTTCAACGTGCTCGACGCCCGCGGCGCCATCTCGGTCACCGCCCGGCAGGACTACATCAAGCGCGTGCGCGCCCTCGCGCACCGCTGCGCCGAGAGCTGGCTCGCGCAGCGCGAGGCGATGGGCTTCCCGCTGTTGAAGCGCGACGTCGCGGCCTCGTCGGCGGTCGCGCCGTGAGGTTCGCCGTCGTCGCGGTGGGCCTCGCGCTCGCGGCGGTCTCGCCGACCGTGGCCGCGCAGCCTCGCCTCGACGCCGCCGCGCGGAGCTTCTACCAGAACGGCGCCGCGGCCTTTCAAGCGGGCCGCTACGACGAAGCCGCGCGGGCCTTTCGCGAGGCGCACGCGATCTCTCACGCGCCGGAGCTGCTCTTCAACCTCGCCCTCGCGCTCGAGCGCGGCGGCGACTACCGCGGCGCGCTCCAGTCGCTCACCGATTTTCGCAACGCGGGCGCGCCCAACTACGAGCGAGCGACCCTCGACCGGCAGATCGAGTCGCTGCGCCCCCGCGCCGCCGAGCAGGAAGAGGCCGAGCGCCGCCGCGCCGCCGGGGAGGCCGCCCCGACGGAGCCCCGCGTCGAGGTGCGCGAGCGCAGGGTGATCCAACCCGCGTTCTACCGCGTCGAGCACCGGCGCAGCGCGCTCAACACAGTGGGCCCCTGGGTCACCCTCGGGCTCGGCGCCGCGGTGGGCGTCGCGGGGATCATCCAGGGCGTCGCGGTCTCGGGCGACGTCGCCACGCTCAACGACGTGAACGCGGGCCGAAGCCCGTGGAGCGACGACGCGCAGGGCGCCCTCGACCGCGCCCCCGGCGGGGTGACCCGCGCGTGGATCCTCGGCTCCGTCGGCGGCGCGATGGTGGTGGGCGGGGCGCTCTGGCTCCTCCTCCGCGGCAGCGGCGAACGCCGCGTGGTGAACGTCGCCCCGACGCTCTCGGTCACCGAGGGCGGCGCCGCGCTCGGCCTCGGGGGCGCGCTGTGACCCGCGCCCTGGCGCTCTCTCTCGCCCTCTCGCTCTCGGCCTCGGCCTGCGCCGCGCCGGAGCTCGACCTCTCGGGCCCGATCCGCTGTGGCGCCTCGACGGAGCTCAACGGCGGCTGCCCCGAGGGCTCGTCGTGCAGCGCGGGCCGCTGCTGCGCGGCGCGCTTCAACGAGACGAGCTGCCCGCCCCTCGCGTCGCTCGCGCTCGCGTGCGACGGACGGCGCGTCGACCCCTTCCCCGCGGGGCAGGTGCCGGCGGCCTGCAACCAGACCTCTGCGCTCGCGGTGGGCGCCCCCTGCGCCAACGCCGGCGACTGCGCGGCGGGCGCGAGGGTGTGCGCCGCCTCGCTCCCGGGCGGCTACTGCACGGCCGCCTGCGACGACGCGGCGGTGGGCTCCACCTGCGGGCCGAGCGGCGAGGGCCTGTGCGTGCGCGTGGGGAGCGGGCGCATCTGTGCGCGCCGGTGCTCGCTCCCCGCGGGTGAGCTCACGGCGCGGTGCCGCGGCGACGGCCCGGGCTCCTACGTCTGCGCGCTCATCGCCGGCGCGCCCGAGCCCCTGTGCCTCCCCGACTGCTTCGCCACCCCCGGCGTGTGCGGGACCAACAACACCCTCGTCTGCGACCGCCGCACGCACCTCTGCACCCCCCGCGACTGCCGCGACCCCGGCGTCACCTGCGACGCGGGCGAGGTGTGCAGCCAGGCGAGCGGGCTGTGCACCCGCGACTGCCGCGCGACGCCGTGCCTCGCGGGGCAGGCCTGCGACACGAGCACCGGGGCCTGCGTCGAGGGCAACCGCTGCGTGGGCGTGACCTGCCCGCTCTTTCAGCGCTGCGTCAACGGCGCCTGCGTGCGCCTCCTGCCGTAGCGCCGGTCAGCGCTCGCTGAAATCGACCGCGTTCTCGATGAGCTCGACCTCGTCGCCCACCACCGCGGCGACGTCGACCCTCACCTCGCGCGCCGAGAGCTCCTGCGCGAGGCGCAGCGCGGCGCGCTTCAACCTCTCACGCTTGGCGCGGGTCACGGCGCTCAGGGGGTCGACCATCGCGCCAGGGCGGCGGGCCTTCACCTCGACCAGCACCAGGGTGGCGCCGTCCCACGCGACCACGTCGACCTCGTCGCGGGAGACGCGGGCGTTGCGGCCGACCACCACCCACCCGCGGGCGGAGAGCAGCTCGGCCA
>JAEYZO010000151.1 GCA_023428035.1 Pseudomonadota bacterium
CGAGGCGAGCTCGGGGCCCCGCGCGCGCGTCGGGGGCCCGCGAGGCGCGAGGAGCGCGAAGACGCCCACCGACCCCGCGACGACGAGGGCGCCCGCCGCGAACCACCGCGGGCTGCTCCGCGTTGGCGCAGCGTGGAGCGTGATCGGTGGCGTCGAGACCGTCGCCGCGGGATACGCGCTTGGCGACGATGGAGGTGATGTCCACGACGGCGTGGGCGGCGAGGGCGGCGCAGGCGAGATCGAAGCGATGGGCGGGGCCTCGATCCGATGGAGGGTGGGCGCCTGGCTCGAGAGCAACGCCGCGCGGGAGGGGGCCTCGAGGTCGAGCGCGTAGAGGTGATGCCACTCGCGGGGCGCCTTCAGGTACGCGTTGAGCGGCACGTTCCCGTCGAGCCGCGGCGAGGGCAACGCGTCGGGGTAGCTCGAGCCGATCGACTCACCAGGCACCGGGGAGACGTAGCGGACGTGCTCCGCGTCGATCGCTCCGTCGAGCAGCACGATCGAAGGGTCGTGGCGCAGGATGAGCGGGTCGAGCACGAGCGCGCGCTGCATCTCGGGGTCGAGGACCACCACGCGGCCCGTGGGCGGAGGGACGCGACACCGCAGTCGCACGGTGTCGCGATGGCGCAGGGCAGGACCGCGCATCGGGTACCAGCTCACGCTGAACCCATCCGGGCCGTTGGTGAGCTGATCGAACCACCCGAAGGGCACCCCGCAGAGCGGCTCCACCAGCGCGAGGAGCGCCTCGAGCGAGGGTCGAAGCTCGTCGGCGATCGGGCCGACCGACTCGCGCCGGAACGGGTCGACGCGGAGGTGGGCGATGTCGTTGCGGCGCTCCACCAGCGCGGTGAGCCCCTCGACGCGGCCGTTCCGCACGACCTCACCGACGCGGGGGAGGAGAGAAGGCGATGGCAGCGCTCGTCCGGACTCGACGGCCTTCACGAAGAGGTCGAGCCATCCGCCGAGCCCCGGCTGCTTCACGACGCTCAGCGAGAGCGCGGCGCCTCGCGCGACGGCGTCTGCCGCGTACAGGTACGCGAGGAAGCGTACGGTCCCGGCGGCGAGGGTGAGCTGCCCCCAGAGGCGCTCGCGGGGGTCAGGCCTCGCGGAGGCGTCGATCAGCCCTGCGATGGGGCTCGGCACCAGGTACGTGAGGGCCTTCCATCGCTCCCACGACCGATCGCTCTCCTCCGCGTACGTCACCCCGGCGGAACCTCCGGGGCGACGCTACCGCAGAGCGCCGCGCGGCGTCACTTCGCTCCGTGACACACCGCGCGCACGTCGCACCCGCCGCACGCGTCCCCGGGCTCTGGCTGAAAGCGCCGGAGACGGATCGCCTTCGCCCTGCGGCCCATCTCGGCCTTCGCCGCGTCGAGGGTGGGCGCGGCGGTGGTGACCCTCCGTCGGGCCGACGGCTTCTTCGCCGTGAGGTCGTGCGCGTAGGCCGCGCGGAGGTCGAAGCCCTCCCGTAGAGCGCGAGGTCCGAGAACGAGTAGTCACCACCCCTTTCAAGGAGCGTGAGTCGGCGTGACGCGGCGGCGCCTCGACGCCCTTCCATCCCCCTCCGCGGCTGTCGCACACTCGCGCGGGACCCGATGACGCTCAGCAAGATCCGACAGGACATCGGCACGACCCCCCACGCCCACGAGCGCGACGCGGTGAACTTCATCGCCGACGCGCTCCCCGACCGCGCGCCCTTCCACCTGCTCGCGCTCAAGGACCTCGTCGAGCCCGGCGGACGCCGCTACGAGGTCGACGCCATCGTCGTCTCCACCCGCGCCGTCTTCCTCGTCGAGATCAAGAGCCACCCCGCCCACTTCAAGGGCGACTCCGTCGACTGGGACCTCCAGTGGAAGGACGGGCGAGGCCGCTCCACCATCGCCAACCCCGTCTCGCTCACCAACACCAAGGCCAAGGTCCTCGCGTCGCGCCTCGACCACTGCCTCAGCGCCGCCGACCGGCCCTTCGTCCAGCCCCTCGTCTTCCTCAGCGCCCCAGAGGCCGCGATCGACTCGGCCAACGGCGCCGACCACTGCGTCGTCACACGACACAACCTCGCCAAGGCCCTCACCGAGGGCGTCTTCCCAGGCGCCACCTCGCGGCTCACCACCAGCTCCATCGACACGCCCCGCGGAAAGCGCATCGTCGACGCGCTCCGCAAGCTCGGGCTGCGCAACACCGCCGCCGACCTCATCGTCGCCGGCTACGCCGTCGGAGACCTCATCGAAGACGGCGTCGGCTGGCAGGACTTCGAAGCCCGCTCCGAGCAGGTGAAGGGCCGCGTCGCCCGCGCCAGGGTCTACAGCGTCCCCGAGGCGAGCTCCCCCGAGCGACGCGCCCAGCTCGTGCGCGCCGCGCAGCGCGAGGCCGACAACCTCAACGCGCTCAGCGACTTCCCGCACGTGCTGCACCTCCAGACCCTCGTGGCCGACGGCGTCGGCGGCGCGCCCACCCTGCTCTTCGACCGAAACCCCAAGGAGCTCGACCTCGACGCCTTCCTCCGACGCACGCCCGCGCTCTCGTTCCAGCGCCGCGTCGAGCTCGTCGAGCAGATCGGCAACGCCATCGCCTACTGCCACCGCCACGGGGTGATCCACCGCGGGCTCGACCCCAGCGCCGTGCTCGTGCGCCCGCGCGTCGACCCCGACGCCCCCGACGACACCGACCCTCCCCTCTCGATCCAGCTCCTGAACTTTCAGCTCGCCGCGCAGTCGGGCGTCAACAGCGGCACGCACCACCTCTCGGCCTTCAGCAGCGATCGCCACCTCGTGTACCGCGCGCCCGAGGTGCTCCAAGACCCACGGCACGCCTCGCCCGCGAGCGACCTCTTCTCCCTCGGAGCCCTCGCGTGGAGGATCTTCACCGGGCGCCCGCCCGGCGCGAACCTCGCCGAGCGCGCGGCCCTCCTCGCGGCAGGGCACCTCTCGCTCAGCGCCGCCCGCGACGACCTCGCGGGTGTGCAAGGGCCGAAGCGAGACGATCAAGCCCGCAAGGACCTCGTCGAGCTCATCGCGATGGCGACGGCGGTCGACCCCCTCAACCGCATCGACAACGCGATGGACTTCGTCGCGATCCTCCTCGACGCCATCACCCGGCCCGAGCCCGTGGCCGACCCCGACCCGCTCGGCGCGCGGCCCGACGACGTGCTCACGGGCGGGCTCCGCGTGGTGCGCTTCCTCGGGAGCGGGGCGACCTCGAAGGTCTTCCGCGTGGCGCGCGACACCGCCACCTACGCGCTCAAGGTCGCCCTCGACGCCGAGCACGACGACCGCCTCCGCCGCGAGGCCGACGTGCTCGCGCAGCTCCGCAACGGGCGCATCGTCGCCCTCCACGAGCGGCTCACCCTCGGCGGGCGCGCCTCGCTCCTCCTCGAAGACGCGGGAGAGAGCCTCGCGGACCTCCTCGCGCGCGAGGGCCCGCAGAGCCTCGACTACGCGCGGCGCTGGGGCGACGACCTCCTCCTCGCGCTCGAAGCCCTCGAAGAGAAGGGCCTCCAGCACCGCGACATCAAGCCCGCGAACCTCGGCGTGATGGAGCCCGGCACAAAGCACAAGCGCCACCTCATGCTCTTCGACTTCTCCCTCGCGGCCGTCGACGCGCACCAGGTCACCGCGGGCACCCCCGCGTACCGCGACCCCTTCCTCGCCGACCGCGGGCTCTGGGACGACCACGCCGACCGCTACGCCGCCGCCGTCTCGCTCTACGAGCTCGTCACCGGACTGCGCCCCCGCTGGGGCGACGGAGAGGGCCCCGTGCTCCCTGCCGACGCCCTCGTGGTCGACGCCGAGCGCTTCGACGCCGCCGTGCGCGACCGCATGGTGGCCTTCTTCACCCGCGCCCTCTCGCGCGACCTCGCGACGCGCTTCACCTCGGCCGAGTCGATGCGCCAGGCGTGGTCGGAGTGCTTCGTCGCGCCCGTCACCGTCACCGTCACCGTTCCCCCCGAGGCGCCCGCCGCGAAGACCCCTGGCGACACCGCGCTGCCCGCCGGCGTCCGGCCCGACACCCTCGTCGAGGCGCTCGGGCTCTCTGCGCGCGCGCGCAACGCCCTCGACCGCAGCGGGATCGTCACCGCCTCACAGCTCGCGCGGGTGCCCGACAACCTCCTGTCGTCGATCCGCGGCATCGGGCGCGACACCGCGCGCGAGATCCAGGCCTTCCGTCGTCGGCTCGTCGACCTTCCAGCGCTCGCGGCGGCCGACGAGCCCGAGTTCGAGCCGGGCTTTCGCGGCGACGACCTCTCCCTCGCGTCGCGCAAGCTCGCGCCGCGTCTCCGCGCGAGCCGCGAAGACGCGGGCCTCGTCGGCCTCGCGGCGGTGGCCGTTGCGCCGCGGAGCCAGGT
>JAEYZO010000269.1 GCA_023428035.1 Pseudomonadota bacterium
GGTCTACGCCCCCCGCCTCGGCGGCACCGTCGAGGTGCTGGAGCTCGCCCCCCGAGGGCAGCTCCGGGTGGCGGCGGGGGCGCTCAAGCTCTTCGTGGCCGCCGACGAGGTGCTCATCGACGAGGCCCCGACGACGGAGACGCCGCCCGCGCACGCCGAGCGCAGGGCCGTGAAGAGCGCCCCTTCGGCGCCCGTGGAGGCTCGCGCGACGCCGGTGCGGACCGAGTCGAACACCGCCGACGTGCGGGGCCTGCGGGTCGACGACGCGATCGGGATGGTCGACGCCTTCCTCGACCGCGTGGCGAGCGCGGGCGACGACGCGGGCTACGTGCTGCACGGGCACGGGACGGGCGCTCTCAAGGCCGCGGTGCGGGAGCACCTGAAGGGCTCGCCCTTCGTGAGGCTCGCGCGCGCGGCCGACCCCGAGGACGGCGGCGACGCCTTCACGATGTTCTTCCTGAAGCAGTGACGGGGTTCACCTCCGGCGGGGGATGGTGACCCGCTGGAGGTCGTGCAGGCAGATCGCCTCGGGGAAGAGCTCCCGGGCCTCGCGCGCGTGGGTCTCGACCTCGCTGTACCTCTGGGAGAAGTGCGTGAGCGCGAGGCGCCTCGCGCCGGCGTCGCGGGCGACCGTGGCCGCGTCGACGGAGCTCGCGTGGCCGTGCGCGTCGGCGAGGCGCTGGTCCGCCGCGGAGTAGGTGGCCTCCATCACCAGGAGGTCGGCGTCGCGCGCGAGGGCGACGGCGTTGGCGCAGCGGCGGGTGTCCATCACGAAGGCGAAGACGGAGCCCGGGCGGTGCTCGCTGACCTCGTCGACGGTGACCTCGCGCCCGTCGACGGTGACGCCGCCGTCGCGGGCGAGGGCGCCCACCAGCGGGCCGCGCACGCCCGCCGCGGAGAGCTTCTCGGGGATGAACCTCCGGCCGGGCTTCTCTTCGAGGCGGTAGCCCAGGGTGTCGACGGGGTGATCGAGGCGGGCGACGTAGAGCTTGTAGGTGTCCGTCTCGGCCGCGAGCGCGAGGCCCTCCGCGGGGGCTTCGACGGGGGCGGGCACGATCTCCGCCGCGGGGAGGTAGATCGACGCGAAGCGCAGGCGCTCGAAGAAGTGCGCCCCCGACGCGGGGTGGTGCACGGTGACCGGGTGCGGGCAGCGGTCGAGGGAGAGCCGCTGGATGATCCCGCCGAGCCCGAGGCAGTGGTCGCCGTGGAAGTGCGTCACGCACACCCGGTGGATCGCGCTCGCGGGGAGCTCCGCGAAGATGAGCTGCCGCTGCGAGCCCTCGCCGGGGTCGAAGAGAAAGCCCTCGTCGTCCCAGCGGAGGAAGTACCCGTTGTGGTTGCGGTGGCGGGTGGGGACCTGGCTGGACGTTCCGAGCGCGACGAGCTCGCGCGCGCTCACGGGCCCTCGTCGAGCACCACCTCGGTGTGGATGGGCTGCGACGACGCGAAGGTCCCGAGGGTGCCGGGGGCGCGATAGACCGAGCCGCAGGCGGCCTCGCCGGTGTCGGGGCGCGGCCTGCACACGAAGCCCGAGGGGCACGAGAGCGCGCTCGCCGCGAGGCACACCTGCGCGAGCTGGATGGGCACGGCGTAGAGCAGGTCGTCGGTGAAGTCGGTCTCGGCGGTGTTGGTGAACACCACGCCCATCGAGGTGCGGGCCTGCACCTCGACGCGCACCCGCTCGTCGCTGCGCGCGCCGTCGACCAAGCCCAGGTCCCAGCGGCCCGCGGTCTCGGGCTCCCCCGCCAGGCGCTGCCGCAGCGGCACCACCGGCGGGGGGTCGACCCCCACCGCGGGGCAGTCCGCGCGCAGGAAGGTCCGCTGGAAGGTGGGCGCCCCGGAGCTCCCTCGGGAGATGGTCACCTGCACCCGGTCGAAGAAGGTGCAGGGCACGTCGGTGCTCACCTGCAGCATCACCTGCCGCCGCGACAGCACGCAGCCGCCCGGCGTCGCCGAGAGAAGCCCGAAGAGCAAGAGACCCGCACCCGTCCAGCGCATCGCCGGGGACGATACCCTCGTTCCGCCGGGCCTCGCTACGGCCCCGCGCTTGTGCACCCCGTACCGTGCGAGTAGGGTTCGGCGCGAGAGCTTCATGGCGGGTTTCACCTACGAGATCATTCGGCAGATCGCCTGCGGGGGGATGGCCGAGGTGCTCCTGGCCCGGCAGCACGCGGGCGACGGGTCCCAACAGCTCGTGGTGGTGAAGCGGGTGCTCCAGCACCTCGCGCAGAACGACGACTTCCTGCGGATGTTCTCCGCCGAGGCCCGCATCGCCTCGTCCCTGCGCCACCCGAACATCGTGCAGGTGCTCGAGGTCGGCGAGATGGACGCGCTGCCGTACATCGCCATGGAGCGCCTCGACGGCGCCGACCTCCTGCGCCTGCTGCAGCAGTGCGTGCTCCGCCGGCAGAGCCTCGGCACCGCGGTGGGCCTCGCCGTCCTCGCGGGCGCCGCGAGGGGCCTGGGCTACGCGCACCGCGCCCGCTCCCACGACGGCCGCGCCCTGCGGATCATCCACCGCGACGTCTCCCCCCACAACATCTTCGTGACCCGCGACGGGGGCGTGAAGCTCCTCGATTTCGGCATCGCCAAGAGCGTCGCCCACGTCGGCCTCACCTCCACCGGGCAGGTGAAGGGCAAGGTCTCGTACATGTCGCCCGAGCAGATCCGGGCGCGGCCCATCGACTCGCGCTCCGACCTCTGGTCCCTCGGGGTGGTGATCTGGGAGACCATCGCCGGCGAGAAGCTCTTCTCCCGCGACAACGACGCCGCGACGCTCCACGCGATCCTCCACGACGACATCCCCCCGCTGAACCGCCCCGAGGCGCCGCAGCTCGACGGGCTCATCGCGTCGATCCTCCAGCGCGAGCCCGACCAGCGGGTCAGCACCGCTGAAGAGATCGCCGACGCCCTGGAGTCGATGTACCTCTCGCTCCGCGCCGGCCCCGCCGCGCGCCTCGTCGCGCAGCGCGTCTCCTCGCTCATCCCCGCGATCAACCCCGAGCAGGACGTCGCCCGCCCCGCCGCGCAGCGCACCCCCGAGTCGGTCACCCTCGCGTCGAACCCGAACTACAGCAACACCGCCGGCGTGCGCCGCACCCTGAACCTCTCCCCCGGGGTCATCTCGGTCCCCCCGCCCCCGCCGACCCGCGCGCCCACCCCCGCGGCGCCCCCCGTCGCGTCTCGCGCCTCGCGCCACGACCTCGACGA
>JAEYZO010000259.1 GCA_023428035.1 Pseudomonadota bacterium
AACGGCGATGCCCCGCTTCTCGCGGGGCCCCCTGCGCCCCCCCGAGGGGGGGGGGGGCGCGCACGGGCGCGCCTGCGCCTACGACGACCGGGAGTGCGCGTCTCCGTACAGCGAGGGAGACACCGACGACGACGCGGGCGTGGCGCTCACCTACCCCCTCGGCGACGCGGGCTTCAGCGGCTACTACGAGGTCACCGGCGCGGGCCTCACGCCCACCCTCATCTTCGCCGTCCCCCCCGAGTGGGACGAGCGCGCCAACCCGATCTACCGCGTCGTGAGCCAGGCGGACTTCGACCTGCTCAGCACGGTGGCCCGGATCACCCGCGACCCGATGAAGGGATACCTCGCCGCGGAGCTTCAGGGCTGCGACCAGCACGGCGCCGCCGGGCTCGCCGTGGGCGTCGTCCCCGTGGCCGAGGGCGCGACGCGCTTCCACTTCCAACGGATGCTGCCCAACACCGCCGCGACGGAGACCGACATCACGGGCATCGGGGGATGGTTCAACCTGCCGCCCGGCGAGTACACGGTGACCAGCTCCATCGCGGCCTGCGAGCTGCGCATCGCGAGCGCCCCGGTGTTCACCCGCGCGGGGTGGCTGAGCTCGCTGGGGCTGCAGCCCACGCCGTGAAGGCGCGGGCGGCGGTGGTACGCTCGCGGTCGCCGTGACGAATCCACGCATCGCGCCAGGGCCGTTTCGGGCGGACCAGCTCCGCTCTGGAGATCGGTACGAGCTCTCGCAGGGGCACCCGATCTACTGCGCCCCGACGGGGCAGGGCGGGTCGGGTCCGAACGGCCGTGGCTTCGCGGTGCTCGACAGCGATCCGGCTGTGACCAGCGCGGGCGTCGACACGGGCCTGGCGCTCTCGGAGGACACCCTGCGCGCGCCCGACGTGACCGTGAACCACGAGGGCGAGGCGGGGGTGTGGGCCACGCGCGCTCCCCTGGTGGTGGAGTACGCCGACCGCGGGCAGAAGGAGCCCGAGCTGCGAGCGAAGATCGCGGAGCTCCTCTCCGCGGGTACCCGCTGGGTGTGGGTGGTGCGCCTCGCGGGGCCGCGACGGGTCGAGGTTCACGAGGCCGGGCAGCCCGTGAAGACCCTCGGGCCGGGAGAGGCGCTCGCGGCGCCGGGGGTGTTGCAGAACACGATCCCGGTCGAGGCGCTGTACGACCGCGAGGCGGCGCACGAGGTCACGCTGCGCAACCTCCTCCAGCGGGCGGGCTACGCCTCCCTCGACGCGGTGCGCGCGGAGGGCCGCGAGGAGGGCGCGCTGCGCGCGCTCGCGGAGTCGGTGCTCACGGTGCTCGACGCGCGCGGGCTGGTGGTGAGCGACGCGCTGCGGGAGCGCGTGATGGCGTGCCGCGACCGGGCGACGCTGGCGCGGTGGCAGCGCGCGGCGGTGACGGCCGCGAGCGCCGACGAGGTGGTGGGCTGACCTCCTCACGCCCGATGCCTCCATCGCAGCGCGCCCGCGCCCTCGACGCGATCCGCGAGCGTCACCGTGACTTCGTCCACGCCGCCGCGCTCGCCCGCGACCCGCTGCGCTTCGCGCACCGCTACGGCGACCCCCTCGACCGCGAGCTCGTCGCGCTCCTCTCGGCCCTCATGGCCTTCGGCCGCGTCGAGATCATCGGCAACAAGCTCACCGAGCTCCTCGCGCTCCTCGGCCCGTCACCCTCGCACACCGCGCGCTCGCTCCCTCGCGACGCGCTCACCTCCACCCTCCGCGCCTTTCGTCACCGGACCTTCGCGGGCGCCGACATCGCCGCGCTCCTCTCCGCGGTGGGCGCGCTGCAATCGCGCGACGGACGTCTCCTCGCCTCCCTCGAAGCGCGCTTCTCCACCCACGGCGCGCTGCGACCCGCCCTCGCCGCGTGGGTAGGCGAACTCCGCGCGCTCGCCTTCGGCGCGTCACCGACCCGCGCGCAGCGGCACCTCCTGCCCGACCCCGAGGGGCCCAGCGCCTCGAAGCGCCTGCTCCTCTTCCTGCGGTGGGTGACCCGCGGTGACCAGGGCGACCTCGGCCTCGCGGCGCTTCCCACCTCGGCCTTGATCGTCCCCCTCGACGTGCACGTGCACCGCATCGCGAGGAACCTCGGGCTCACCGCGCGCAACGACGCGTCGTGGCGCACCGCCGAGGAGGTCACCGACGCCCTCCGCGCGCTCTCCGCCGACGACCCGGTGCGCTACGACATGGCCGTGTGCCACTTCGGGATCAACGGCGACTGCCCCTCGAAGCGCGACGCCACCCGCTGTGAAGGGTGCGCGCTGAAGCCCGCCTGCGTGTGGTGGGTGAAGCGCCGGCGCTGACGCCTACGACTGCCCGAAGAGGTGCTTGCGCGCCTCCTCGTCCATGCCGCCCTTGTAGAGCTCCGCGCCCACGGCCCTGCCGCGCTGCGCCGCGGGGCGCGAGCCCACCCGCTCCATCCACGCCTTCACCTTCGGAAATGGCTCGGCGTCGATCTCCAGCCGCACGTGCCCGATCGCCCAGCACCACGACGCGATGTCGGCGATGGAGTACTCCCCCGCGAGGTAGTCCCGGTCCGCGAGGCGCCGCTCCATCACCCCGAAGAGCCGCAGCACCTCGTTGACGTAGCGTTCCGTCGCGTAGGGGATGCGCTCCTTCGCGTAGGTCTTGAAATGGTTCGCCTGCCCCATCATCGGCCCCAGGCCCCCCATCTGCCACATCAGCCACTGCGTGACCTCGTAGCGGCCCCGAAGGTCCTTCGGCATGAGCTGGCCGGTCTTCTCCGCGATGTACAGAAGGATCGCCCCGCTCTCGAACACGCTCAGCGGCTCGCCGCCCCCCACGGGGTCGTGGTCGACGATCGCCGGCATCCGGTTGTTCGGTGAGATCGCCAGGAACTCCGGCTTGAACTGCTCGCCCCGACCGATGTTCACCGGCACGACCCGGTAGTCGAGCCCGGTCTCCTCCAGCGCCACGCTCACCTTCCACCCGTTGGGGGTGGGCCAGTAGTACAGGTCGATCATCGGCGCACCCTAGGACCTCCCCGCCGTCGTTGACACCCTCGCCGTGGCTTCGGCACGCTGCGCTCCCCCGTGCGCCCCGCCGCCCTCGCGCTCCCCCTCGTCGCCGCCGCCCTCACCGCCGGCGCGGGCGCGCTCTACGCGCAAACCCGACCCGCGGCCCCCGCGACCATCGACGTCGACGAGCTCCGACCCGGGATGCGCGGCTACGGCCTCACCATCTTCCGCGGCGCGCGGCCCGAGCGCTTCGACGTCGAGGTCATCGACGTCCTCCACGACTTTCGCCCGCGGCAGGACCTGGTTCTCATCCGCTCGACGCACCCGGTGATCGTGCGCGCCGGCACCATCGGCGGAATGTCGGGCTCGCCCATCTACATCAACGACCGGCTCATGGGCGCCTACGCCTACGGCTGGGAGTTCGGCCGCGAGCCCGTGGCCGGCGTCACCCCCATCTCGTCGATGCTCGACGTGCTGCGACGCCCGCGGCGCACGCCGCCAGGGATCATCCCTGGCGAGACCGTGCCCCTCCCCGTGCAGCTCGCGCGCGCCGAGCCCTGGAACACCCTCCGCGAGCGCCACGCCCTCACCCGCGCTCCCGTGCCCACCCCCTACGGCACGCTCGTGCCCGCGACCACGCCGCTCATCGTGGGAGGCATGGCCCCGCGCGCCCTCGCGCACCTCACCGAATCCCTCGAAGACTTCGGCCTCGTGCCCCTGCAAGCGGGGGGGAGCGGGCCTTCTACCCCGCCCGCCGACGCGCCCGCCCGCTACGAGAACGGCGGCGCCCTCGCGATCCGCGCCATGCAGGGAGACATCACCGGCAACATCACCGGCACCGTCACCCTCACCCGCGACGAGGGCGTGCTCGCCTTCGGCCACCCGATGATGTCCCTCGGCGAGATCGGCGTGCCCGCGGCCATCGCGAGGGTGCTCTGGGTGCTCTCCAACGAGCGGCGCTCCTTCAAGATCAGCGAGCCCGTGCGCAACCTCGGCGCCCTCGTGCAAGACCGCGGCGCCGCCGTCGTGGTCGACCCCCGCGCCGAGGCCGCCGTCATCCCCATCCGCGTGCGCGTGCGCGGCGCCGACGGCGCGCCGCACCCCGACTGGAACGTCTCCGTCACCTACCAGCGCCCCCTCGCGTCGCGCCTCGTGGGCAGCGTGGTCGAGAGCGCGCTGGAGTCCACCGCGAGCGACACCGGCGACGCCGCGTGGACGGTCCGCTCCCGCGTGCGCATCGCCGGGCGCAACCCCGTCGAGGTCGTCGACCACGGCACCGGCGGAGAGGGCTACCGCGGCATCCGCTCCTTCGGCGGCCTCGAGCTCGTGCAGCGCGTGATCGACAACGCCTTCGGCTCCGCCCGCGTCGAGGGCCTCGACGTCGACATCGACCTTCGCTGGGCCAGCGAGTACGCCTACGTGCGCTCGGTGAGCGTCGACCGCGCCGAGGTCGAGCCGGGCTCCACGGTCACCCTCCGGGTCACCCTCGGCCGCTACGGCGCGCCCCCCGAGACGAGGAACGTTCGCGTAGAGATCCCCCGCGAGCTCGCCGGCCAGGAGGTCGAGCTCGAGGTCGCCGGGGGCCACGACGCCCAGCTCGACCTGCCCGAGCCCGAGAGCCTCGACGACCTCATCCGGAACATCCAGACGCGCCTCCCCGGCGACGCCCTGGTGGTCTCGCTGCGGATGCCCGGCCAGGGCGTGACGCTCCGCGGTCGTACGGTGCCGAACCTCCCGGGCTCGGCCTTCGACGCGCTGCGGCCCTCGGCGAGCAGCGACACGGGCGAGCCCCTCGCGAACCTCCGGCGCACTGTCGTCCCCGTGGGGCGAGTGGTGGTGGGGCGCGACAGGGTGCGCCTGCGCGCGCGGGAGATCACTCGATGAAGCGATGGCGCCTCGCCCTCACGGCGGTCGGTGTGGTGCTCGGCGTGCTGATGAGCGCGCTCCCGGGCGAGGGGGTCACCACCCGCACCTTCACCCTCGACTCGTCCACCGAGCTCTCCGCGGGCACCCTCGAGGGCGTCGCGGTCTCCGACGACGGCACGGTCACCCGCGGGGTGAGCGCCGAGCGGGTGAGCTTCCCCGAGGCCGTCGGGAGCGTGTGGTCGCTCCTCGACCTCGGTGACGGGAGCGTGCTCGCGGGCACCGGCGTCGACGGCAAGGTGTACCGCCTCGCCAACGGCCGCGCGACGCTCTACGCCGACACCGGCGCGGTGGCCGTGACGGGCCTCGCGCGCGGAGACGGCGGCGCGGTGTACGCCGCCACGCTGCCCGACGGGAAGGTGTTCCGACTCGTTCCCCCCGCGAACGATCGGCCGCAGGAGCCCGTGCTGGTGGCCGAGCTCCCCGGCGCGCAGCACGTCTGGGCCCTCGCGTGGGACGCGCGTCGCCGCGCCCTCCTCTGTGCCACCGGCCCCGAGGGAAAGCTCTTCGCCGTCGACCCGAGACGTCCTTCGGGCTCGAACCACACCGTCCTCTTCGACAGCGTCGAGCCGCACCTCTACGCGATGGCGCTGCGCCCTGACGGCGAGGCCGTCGTCGGCGCGGGCGGCGGCCACGCGGTCGTCTACGGCGTCTCCGCCACGGGCACACCCCGGGTGATCGCGCGCCTCGCGGGAGACGAGGTGCGCGGCGTGGCCGTGGCGGGGGACGTGGTCTGGGCGGCCTCGAACGAGTTCACCGATCCGCCCGCGGCGCCGCGCAGGAGCACCGCGCAGTCGCGGCAGCCCTCACCGGGAGGGCCTACCTCTCCAGCGCGACCGCGTCCGGGCAAGGGCAACGTGTATCGGATCTCTCCCACGGGCCTCGCCGACCGCTACTGGCACGACGACGCCGCGCACGTCGCGTCGATCGAGTGGGACTCCGCCCGCAACGAGCTCTACGCCGGCCTCGGCGTGGGCGGGCGCGTCCTGGCCTTCAGGGACGACCGCTCCTGGCGCACGCTGCTCGACCTCGACGAGCACCAGGCCCTCGCGCTCTCGCTCTCGACCCGCGCTCGGGTGATCGGCACCGCCGACGGGGGCAGCCTCTACCGCGTCACCGACGCCGCTCCGCCCGCGGCGGTGTGGACGAGCAAGGTGCTCGACGCGACGGTGCCCTCTCACTGGGGCGCGGTGCGCTGGCGCGGCGAAGGCGCCCTCGACTGGGAGAGCCGCAGCGGAAACACCGACGCGCCCGACGACACCTGGAGCGCGTGGCAGACCCTCGGTGACGACGGCGCGGTGCGCTCCCCCGCCGCGCGCTACGTGCAGGTGCGCGCGCGCTTCGGCCGCGCCAGCGACACCGCGATCCGCTCTGTCACGGTGTACTACCTCCCCGAGAACCAGCGCGCGGTGCTCACCGAGGTGACGGCCTCGACGCCCGAGACGAAGGCCGGCGAGCCGCGACCCACCACCCTCCGCGTGCAGTGGAAGGTCGACAACCCCGACCGCGACACGATCCGTTATCGACTTCGCTTTCGCCGCGACGGAGAGGAGACCTGGCGCCCGGTGCTCCGCAACCAGGAGTACACGACGGAGACCCGCCACGACTGGGCGCTCGATGGGCTGCCCGAGGGCTGGTACCGCGTCGAGGTCGAGGCCAGCGACGAGGCCTCGAACCCCGACGACGGCGTGACGCGCGACCGACGCGCCGCCGACCCGCTGCTGGTCGACGTGACGCCCCCCACGGTGACCGTGCGCGTGAACGGAGAGCGCGTCGAGGGAGAGGCCACCGACGGGGTGAGCGCGATCCTCCGCGCCGAGGTGAGCCTCGACGGCGGAGACTGGCGCCCCCTGCGCGCGGTCGACGGTGTCTTCGACGAGCGGGTCGAGCGCTTCACGGGCGCGCTCCCGAGCGGAGGCGCGACGGCGGGCGACCACCTCGTCGCGGTGCGGGCCTTCGACGAGGCCAACAACGTCGGGGTCGTCTCGGCGCGCTACCGACGGTGATCGCTGGCGCAGCCTGACCCACTCGACCGCCCGTGAGCGCGGGGATTCTCGCGTGGCACGAGCGGTGCGATGCTGTGGGGCACCATGAAGCACTCCGCACGCTTCCGCGCGGGCATCCTCGCGGCGATGGGTCCGTTCTTCGCGCTCGGCTGCGCCTCGACGGTCGACAAGGTCGACGCCTCGACCAACGACACGGGCGCGACGGTCGACACGGGCTCCCCCGTGGACACCGGGTCACCCGTAGACACGGGCTCACCCGTCGATACGGGCGTCGACGTGGGCTCCCCGGTGGACGTAGGGGTCGACGCGGGCGTGCCCGACGCCGGGCCTCCTGACACGGGGCCGGTGTGCCCTCGCGGACGGCCGCCGACCCGCGAGTGCCTCACGATGGCCGAGGTCGAGGCGCGGCTGCGCAACCCCCCGCAGGGGGGAGGCGGCGGCGCCGACGCGGGCGCGCCCCTCGACGTGCCCCGCGCGCAGAACGGCTGCTACGAAGCGCGCTACGTGCAGGACGGCTGCTGCAACCCCGCCGTCGCGGTCGATCGCGAGGGCGACACCTGCTGCTACTCGTACTGCACGGGGGCCTGCTGCGGGCGGCCGATGACGGTGGCGGGAGAGGCCCGCGTCGCGGCGCTCACCCCGGCCTCGGCGTGGGTGACGAGCTCCGCCGCGGTCGAGGACCTCGACCCGCGGACCCGCGCGGCGCTCGCCCGCGCCTGGCGCGACGACGGGATGATGGAGCACGCCTCGGTGGCTTCGTTCGCGCGCTTCACGCTGGCGACGCTCTCGCTGGGCGCGCCCCCTGACATCGTGGCCGACGCGCAGCGGGCCTCGCTCGACGAGGTGGCGCACGCGCGGCTGTGCCTCGATCTCGCGGCCTCGTTCGACGGCGAACGATCGGGGCCCGGCGCGATGGACCTCCGCGGCGCCGTCGACGACCTGAGCGCGGAGCGGGTGCTGCGAGACCTGATCGTCGAGGGCTGCGTAGGCGAGACCGTGGCCGCGATGGTGGCGAGCGCGCAGCGTGACCGCGCGACCCGGCCCGAGGCGCGGTCGGCGCTCGACGTGATCGCGGTGGACGAGGAGCGCCACGCGTCGCTCGCGTGGAGGGCCGCGGCGTGGATGCTCGCGGAGCGGCCGTCGTTGAGCGGGGCGGCGGAGCGGGCCTTCGCCGACGCGCTCGCGGGGGTGACCGCGGGGGAGGGCGCCCCCGAGGGCGTCGACGTGGTGGAGTGGGGCGCGTGGGGGAGGCTGTCGTCGGAGGAGCGCGCGCGGGTGACCCGCGACGCGTTGGAGACGGTGGTGCGCCCCTGCGCGGCGGCGCTGGTGCACCGCGGCGCTACGCGAGGCGACGTCGCTGGAACATCGCGAAGATCGCCAGCAGCACCACCGAGCCGAGCACCGACGCGATGATGCCCGCGGGCTCACCGGGTCGGTAGAGGCCCAGCGCCCGCCCCGCGAAGCTCGCGAGGAACGCGCCGCCGACGCCGAGCAGCATGGTCATGATCCAGCCCATGCTGTCGTCGCCCGGCTTCACCGCGCGAGCGATGAGGCCGACCACGAAGCCGACGATGAGGGTCCAGAGGATGTGCATGAGGTACCTCCTTGGTAGGGGCGCTTGTCGTGACGCGGCTGAACCGCGCTCCCTGGTGAGAGGCACCGTGCGCGAGGTGCGGTTGCGTAGGCGCTTCTCCTACACCCCGCGGCGGGCGCGCAGCGTGGCCGGGTCGAGGCCGTGCTTCTTGAACAGCTCCCGGAGATACCGTCGGTCGACGCCCGAGCGCCGCGCCGCCTCGGAGAGGTTGAAGCCCGCCTGCTCGAAGAGCCGCAGGAGGTAGTCCCTCTCGAAGCGCTCGACCGCCACCTGCTTGGCGTCTTGAAAGGGCATGTCGAGGAGCCGGCGCCCCTCCACCGTCGCCATCGCCGGCGCCTCGGAGAAGTCGCCCACCAAGGTCGACCGCGCGGGGGCGGGGTCGATGTCGTAGCCGTCGTCCTCGTCGAGGTCGACCACGAGGGAGCCCGCGCCCCCCGCGAGCATCACCGCGCGCTCGACCACGTTGCGCAGCTCCCTCACGTTGCCCGGCCACGGCCGCGCCGTGAGGGCCTCGTGCACGGCGGGCGAGAGCGTCGCGCCGAGCTCCCGCGCGAAGTGGTCGGCGAGCACGGCCACGTCGTCGAGCCGCGCCCGCAACGGCGGCACCCGCACCCGCCCCACCGCGAGGCGGAACAACAGGTCGCGACGGAACCTCCCCGCCTCGACCTCGGACTCCAGCGAGCGGTTCGTCGCCGCGACCACCCTCACGTCGACGGCGCGGTAGGCGTCTCCGCCCACGGGCTTCACCTGCCGCGCCTCGAGCGCTCGCAGGAGGGCGGGTTGGAGGTCGAGCGGGAGCTCGCCGATCTCGTCGAGGAAGAGCGTGCCTCCGTCGGCCTTGCGAAAGGCCCCCTCGGCGTTGTTCACCGCCCCCGTGAAGGCGCCCTTCACGTGGCCGAAGAGCTCCGACGCGATGAGGTTGGGCGACACCGCGGCGCAGTCGAAGACCACCAGCGGCTTCGACGCGCGGTGCGACCACGCGTGCAGGGCGCGCGCGACGACCTCCTTGCCCGTGCCGGTCTCGCCCTCGATCAACACCGTGAGGTGCGAGGGCGCGAGCCGCGCGAGGGAGTCCCTGAGCTTCTGCATCGGGGCCGAGCGGCCCACGAGCTCAGCCGCGTCGCGAGAGAGCGTGGGCCCGCGCATCCTCGCGGGCGGGGGCCGCGTCGACGCGGGCTCGATGGGCAGCGGGATCGCCGGCGAGGTCACGTCGGCCATGGGCGCGTCGTCGCCCACGGTCACCTGCACGGTCACCTGCTTGCCGAGCACCAGGGTCACCTGGTCGCGCACCTTCAGCTCGCGGATGCGCGCGCCCTGGTAGTGCGTGCCGTTCTTGGTGTCGAGGTCGACCACCTCGACGCCGTGGGGGTAGATCCGCACCTCGAGGTGCACCCGCGACACGAAGGGGTCGTCGATGACCACCTCGTTGCCCGCCTCGCGGCCGAGCCGGATCACCCCCTCCCGCGCGCGGAAGGGCGAGGGACGACCCGGAGACACCACCTCGACCCAGCGCGTCGGCGGCACGGTGGCCCGCAGCGCAGGGGTCGTCATGGTGCGCTCGCCGTCGGTCATCGCGCGAAGGATATCCCCAATCTCAGCGAGCTCAGCGTCCGACTTCGGCGGCGCAGGGCGGAGCGTCGCCCGAACGGCCCGCGTACCAGCCCAGCGGGTTCGGCGCGGCGGCGCAGCGGTCTTCGCGGGCCCCTGGGGTCGGGGCCTGCAGGGCGGCCTGGTGGGAGCTCGCGCCCACGGCCTGCTGGAGGCACGCGAGCGCGCGGGCGTCGGGGTCGCTCGCGCTGAGCTCGCAGCGGTCGGGGGAGCGCTGCGCGGCGGTCACGTCGAGCCAGAGGTCGAGCTCCACGCGCCGCGCGTCGGCGCAGTCGAAGAGCACCGGCGCGTCGGCGACGGGGGCGGGGCACGCGGGGATGTTCCACGGGCGGCCGTGCTGCGACGCCCAGCTCGGGCCGAGGGTGTTCGGCGCGACGGGGTGGCAGGGGCACTCCAGGGTCCCGCTCGGGGTCTCGACGCGGGTGTTGAAGCCCGCGGGGTTCGCGTCGAGGGCGGTGGTGCCTCCGCCGAAGACGCCCACCGAGAGCCCCGGCGCGTGAGAGACGGCAGCGCCGGTGCAACCGCCGGGGAGCGTGGCGCAGGCGATCTCGCGGGCCATGTTCGCGGCGCGGCAGAACGAGAGCTCGCGGTTGCGCGCGGCGTCGTCGGCGGGCGCGGGGTAGTCCGCGCGGAAGGCGGTCTTGAGCGCGTCGCAGGCGGTGGCCGTCGCGGGGCTCGCGAACTGGATGTGATCCGCGAAGCCCGACACCGCCACCCTGAGACGTTGCGCGCCGGGGAGCTGACGTCGGAGCAGGTCTCCCACGATGCGGCCCACGGCGCGCCAGCGCTGCACGACCTCGGGCGAGGCCGCGCTGCTGCCGGGCGCGAAGAGGGTCTGCGTCGCGCAGGAGACCGTCCAGTGGAGGCCGTCGCCGCCGGGGTTGCGCGGGGTGCAGGCCTGCCCGAGCTCGGTGACGATCTGCTCGACGGCGTCGTGCAGCGCCGCCGCGGCGGGGGGAGCGCCGGCGCGCAATCGCTGCTCCTCGCGGGCGAGGGCCTCGCGGTACGGGCCCGTCTCGCGCAGCGACGGAGCGCTGGGGAGCGCGCTGTACGCGGGCCGCGAGGGCGCGCGGGAGTAGCTCGGCGCCGAGCACGCGGCGAGGGCGAGCGCGAGGGCGAGTCGTCGCGGCATCACTCGCTCCGGATCGCGTCGATGACCGACGAGAGGTTGAGCCCGAGGTAGGGCGCGAGGTTCACCGCCTCGTCACCCTGCTCGGTGCCCACCGCGAGGAAGGTCGGCTGGAACAAGAGCCCCACGGTCACGAGCCGCGGGAGGACGCGCGGCCCGAAGGAGAGCCCCACGTCGAGGCCGAGGCCGGTGTGCAGCGCGCGGCCGTCTCCGGGTGAGGCCGCGAGCACTAGGGGGAGCGAGAACTCCAGGGTCATCCACGGGAGCTTCGTGAGGCTCAGGCGGCCGTAGATGAGCGGCGCGGCGGCGCCGAGGGAGAGGCAGTCTCCGCCGTCGCAGGTGCCGACGACCTCGTAGTGCGCGCGGAGCGAGACCGAGCCGGGCAATCCCCAGCGCGCGAAGAAGGGGCCCGGCGTGCTCCCGCGGTGGATCAACGGGGGAGACACGCGCAGCCGCGCGCGGGCGAGGCAGGTGAAGCGTCGCGGCGACCCGGCGGGGTTCTCCGTCGCGAGGAAGGCGTGCAGCGTGCCCTCCGACGGCAGCGCGCGGAGGTTGGGGAC
>JAEYZO010000263.1 GCA_023428035.1 Pseudomonadota bacterium
GTCTCGCACCAGCGCCCGCACCGCCCACCCCGCGGCGGAGGCCGCGAGGGTCACCCTCCGGCCGAGCGCGCCCGACGCGCCCGCGACCAGCACCCGCTTCGTCATGGGCGCCACGGTAGGGCCCACCGCGCGCGACATCCATCCCGCCGCCCGCGTATGCTCCCGCCCTCGAAGGCCCCGTCGCGCCCATGGACGACCAACTCTCCCGCCTCCGCGCCGAGCGCGAGCGGCTCTTCAAGCGCCTCACCTGGTGGGAGGCCCACCGCGCCAACGCGCTCATCCCCGTGACCCTCGCGGCCTTCGGACTGGGCCTCGGCCTCGGGGTGCTCCTGCAGGAGGCCGTGGGCCTGCCGCGGCAGTGGGGCTTCCTCTTCGCGGTGGCCTTCCTGTTCATCGGCTCGCGCCTCCTCGACCGGGCCTTTCGCGCGACGCGCCTCGACGCCCTCGACGCCCGCATCGCCTCGCTCCAGCGAAGGCAGCGCCGCCCCTCGTGAAGCGCCGCGCGCCGCACCCGCTCGCCCGCGCCCGTGACCTCCTCGTCGATCGGGGGCTCCCTCCCGCCGAGGCCCTGCGCCTCGCGATCACCCTCGCCGCCGCTCGCGCCGCGGGCCATGACCGCCCCGCCCCAGACCTCGCGCTGCGATGCTTCGGCGCCGAGGCCTTCCCCGCCACCGACGCGAGCCCGCCGCTCGCGCGGGTGGACGCCTCGCTCGTCCCCCCTCTCGACGCCGACGCGATCGGCCCCGCCTTCGAGTCGCTCCGCGCCGGCCCCCGCGAGGACGCCGGGAGGTGGTTCACCCCACGAACCATCGCCGACCGTGTGCTGCTCGGAGCCCTGTCGCTCTGGCGCGGATCACCCCCGCGAGTGCTCGACCCGGCCTGCGGGGCGGGTGTCTTCCTCGTGGCGGCCGCGCGCGCTCTCGCGCAGATCGTTGGACCACCGAACGAGTCTCTCTCGCTCCTCCGCGGCGTCGAGCTCGACCCCGAGGCCGCCCACGCCGCGCGGCTCTCGCTCTGGCTCGTCTCGGGCCAGCGAGAGCCCCCTCCCGCGGCGCTCTCGGCGGTCGTCGTCGCCGACGCGCTCGACGCGCCCCTCGAACCCGCGGAGCTCGTCGTCGGCAACCCCCCGTGGGTCGCCTACGCCGGCCGCGCCTCGCGCCCGATCACGCCCTCGCGGCGCGAGTCGCTGCGCGAGCGCTTCGAGGGCTTCCGTGGCTACCCCACCCTGCATGGCGCCTTCGCCGACCGGGCCACCGCGCTCCTCGCGCCCTCGGGGGTGGTCGCGCTGCTCCTCCCCTCGGCGATGGCCGACCTCGACGGCTACGCGCCGATGCGCCGAGCGGTCACCGCTCGCGTCTCGCTCTCGGAGCCCATGGAAGAGTTCGGCCCCGACGTCTTCGACGGCGTGGTGCAGCCCTGCTTCGCCATGATGGGCGTCGCGAGGCCCTCTCCCGTCGAGCCCGACGACCGACCCTGGGTGCTCCGCGAGCGACGACGCGCCAGCGTCGAGGCGGCGGTGGTCGCCGCCCCGTCGTGCCTCGCGAGGCTCGCGGGCCTTCCCCGATGGCCCGAGGGGATGTTCCGCGACGTGGGCGTGCAGACCAGCCCCGCCGCGCGCGGGCTCATCGCCGAGGCGCCCTCGGATCGCCACAGCCTCCCCTTGCGCGAAGGCAAGGACGTCACCGCGTACCGCGTGGGCCCTCCCCGTCGCTGGATCGACCCGGACCCCGAGGCCCACCGCGCCGCCCGCACCCGCATGCGCCCCGAGGCCCACTGGCGCGCCGTGGACTTCGTCGTGCGGCAGACCGCGTCGGCGCCCATCGCGGCTCTGCACGACGACCCGGGGCCCTTCCGCAACTCCCTCCTCGGGGGCTTCGCGGTCGACGGGCTCGACCCCGCCCTGGTGGTCGCCTGCCTCAACAGCGCGCCGCTCCGCGCGCTGCACCTCGCCTCGCGCCGCGACGGGCGTCAGGCCGCGTTCCCCCAGGTGAAGGTCGCGCACCTCCGCGCGCTCCCCGCGCCGCCCGACGACCCGGGCGCGAGGGCCGCGATCACCGAGATGGTTCGGTCCCTTACCATCACCGGGCCGACGCCCGAGGGCGTCGCGGAGGTCGAGGCTCAGGTTTGCGCCCTCTACGGGGTGACCGCTGAGGAGCGACAGGCGCTCTCGCGCTTCATCGCCGAGCGGACCCGCGGCCGCTAGTCGAAGCGCTCGCGGTGATCGTTCGCGAAGCGGAGCACCTCGCGGTCGAAGTCCTCGGGCGCGTCGAAGTTCGACAGGTGACCCGCGCCGGCGATCTCGACGAAGCGCGCGCCGGGGATCGCGTCGGCCATCGCGCGCACCTCCGAGGGAGGCGTGACCTTGTCGTCGTCGCCGACGAGGCAGAGCGTCGGGGCGGTGATGCCAGCGAGGGCCTCGGTGCCGTCGGGTCGGTCGCGCATCGCGAGGAGCGCGTAGGAGATCCCCTCGGGCGACTGCCGCTCGCCGATCGCGACCACCGTGGTCTTCACCGTGTCGGGAGCCGAGCCCGCGAGCACCATCGGGATCATCTTGCGGATCAGCGCGCCCGCGCCCTTCGAGCGCACCAGCGAGAGGTTCACCACGCGGCTCGCCCGGGCGTCGGGGGCGTCGGCCGCGGCGCGGGTGTCGGCCAGCACCAGGGCTCCGACGCGGTTCGGGTGCAGCGCCGCGAGCCGCAGCGCCACGTAGCCTCCGAGCGAGAGCCCGAGCACCAGCGGGTGACCGACGCCCATCGCGTCGAGGAGCGACACCACCGAGGCGACGTACGCGTCGAGGGAGGGCGCGTCGCCGTCGGGCGTGGGGGTCTGGCCGAAGCCCGGCAGGTCCGGCGCGAGCACCCTGAAGCCCTCGGCGGAGATCGCGCTCACCTGCCGCGCCCACATCGCGCGGTCGAGCGGGAAGGAGTGCAGGAGGAGCACCGTCGGCCCCTCCCCAGCGACGTCGTACGCGGGCGTGCTCATGACCGCGGGAGTGTACCCAACCCTCGCGCGGGGCGATCGGGTTGAATCCCGCGCCCGGATCACCTACGGCACCGGGCGATGTCGGCTCGACGCGCGGCGCTCGCCCTGACCCTCGGACTCCTCGGGTGGAGCGCGGTCGCGCGGGCGAACGGGCGCTTCCCCTTCGCGCAGCAGGTGGTGATCGGCCCCGGCTCCCGCTCCGACGTCGTGGTGCTGCGTACGACCTTCGGCCTGCTCGTGAGCCGCGACGGGGGCGCGAGCTTCCGTTGGGTCTGCGAAGACTCGATGTTCTTCCCCTACGTGCCGGGGCTGATGGTCGACCCCGCGGTGGAGGTGACCTCCGAGGGCCGCGTCGCGCTCTCCTTCGAGAGCGGCGTGCACTCCTTCACCGACGGCTGCCAGGTGCGTCGCCACGCCCCCACCGCCGACCACGACGTGATCGACCTCGCCGCGACCCCCGCGGGCGACACCCTCTACGGCGTCGAGAGCACCGCGGGCTCGCCGTCGTACGTGCTCCGTGGCGGGGCGGCGCTCGACCTCGCGCGCGTGGGCTCGCCGCTGCCGGGGCTGCGCTTCGCCACCGTCGAGGTCGCCGCGAGCGAACCCCGCCGGATCTACCTCTCCGCCGTCGAGGAGAGGTCGCGCGAACCCCGGCTCCTGCGCAGCGACGACGCGGGAGAGACCGTGCGCGCGCTGATGGTGCCCGGGTCTACCCTCGGCGACGGCGCCTACGTGAGCGGCGTCGACCCCACGGACGCCGACGTGCTCTACGTGCGCGCGGTGGTGGGCTTCGGCTCCGACCTCCTGCGGTCGAGCGACGGCGGCGCGAGCTTTCGCCGCGTGGCCGCGACCCGCGACGCCATGCTGGGCTTCGCGATCAGCGACGACGGGCGCACGGTCTGGTACGGCTCCCAGGCCGAGGGGGTCTTCCGCTCCTCCGACCGGGGCCAGAGCTTCGAGCGCGTGAACGCCCTGCCGACCCTGTGCCTGCGGCAGCACGCGGGGGTGCTCTGGGCCTGCACCGACTGGATCTCGCAGCGCTGGGCCCTCGGCCGCTCCATGGACGGGGGAGCGAGCTTCACGGCGGTGTTGCGCTTCGGCGACGTCGCGGGGCCGCCCGAGTGCGCCTCGCCCGACGAGGGGGCGATGATCTGCGGCGAGCGCTGGCCGACGCAGCGCGCGGCGCTCGAAGACCCCGGGCCTCCC
>JAEYZO010000306.1 GCA_023428035.1 Pseudomonadota bacterium
CCCTCGACCTCTACCTCACCGCCGACGGCCCACCCTCGGTCACCACCGTCGACGCCCTCTGCCCCGACACCCTCTGGACCCGCGCGACAGCCTTCGCCCGCGTGCGCGCCACCGCCGACCGCGACGCCCTCTACCGCTCCATCGCCGACGCCGTCTCCCGCGCCGTGATCCTCGGCGAGAACGCCGAGACCGCCCCCGCCGCCTCCGCCGCGATGGCCGCCTCCCTCGCCCGCACCATCACCCGCCAGCCCGCCGACCTCGACGCCGTGAGGGACCTCCAACGCTCCCCCTGGCGAGCCCTCACCTGGGGCGCCGACACCTCCCGCGCCCGCGGCGAAGCCCTCTTCTTCGACTGGCTCGCCCTCCGCTGGGGAGACCCCACCCGACCCCTCCTCCGCGGCCTCGCCTCGGGCCCCGCGCAGCGCACCCCGTCGAGCGCGCCCGCCCTCTGGGGCGAGCCCGACCTCTTCGACCTCGCCGCGAGGGTCTTCCGCGACGAGCTCGGCGGGCTCAACGCCGCCCTCCTGGGCTTCGCCAGGGCACGCGCCGCGCTGGGCTCCGACGCCGAGCTCCTGGGAGTGGCCGACCGCACCCTCTCCGTCGAGCCCGCGCGCACCGTCCGCTGGACGCAGCTCCCCGCGTGGACCAACGGCCCGCGGCCCATCGAGCCCGGCGGCGTCGGCGTCGTGGCCATCGACCTCAACGACGCGCCTACCCAGGGGACCCCCTCCCTCGCGGTGTGGATCCACGCCGCCCCCGAGCACCGCTGGATGGCCTCGGCGATGCGCCTCGCCCCCGACGGCCACCCCCTCGGCGCCGTCGACTCGGAGCTCATCACCAACGGCGAGTGGTCGGCGCAGGTCGAGTCCCTCGAGGGCGTCGCGCGCGTGCTCGTGGTGCTCACCTCCCTCGGCGACGGACGCCTCGACCCCGAGGCCCCGCTCCCTCCCCGCGGGTGGTGGGCGGTCAACGCCTCGCCGGGTTGATCCGGAACCACTCCAGCGCGAAATCCCTGAAGGCCTTCACCCTCCGCGGCACGTGCTTCGCCGCGGGGTACACCAGCCACAGCGTCGACGAGGGCATCTGCCACTCGGGCAACACCCGCGTGAGCTTGCCCTCCTCGACATCGACCCCGCCCACGAAGCTCGGCAAGGGCCCCACCCCCGCCCCCGCCCGCAGCGCCGATCGAATGAACGAGAACTCGTTGCCCCCGATGCCCCCGGTGACCTCCACCCGCTCCGCGCCCGACGGGCCCTCCAGGGTCCACACCGACGCGCCCTCCTTCGGGCGGAACAACACCAGCGAGTGCTGCCCCAGCTCCGCGATCGACCGCGGCGCGCCCTTCCTCGCCAGGTACGACGGCGACGCGAAGAGGTGCATACCCCCCTGCATCAAGGTCCGCGCGACCATCGCGGGGTCGGTCACCTTGCGCGTCGCCCGGATCGCCACGTCGAAGCCCTCGCCGATGAGGTCCACCACCCGCGCCGTGAGGTCGACCTCGACCCTCAACCCCGGGTGCCGCGCCGCGAAGCGCACCGCCATCTCCCCTACGAAGACCTCACCGAAATCCACCGGCGCCGTCAGCCGCAGCGTCCCCTTCAGCTCCCCCGCCCGGTCGCCCACCGCCCCCGCCGCCTCGCGCAGCCCCGCCAGGTGCGGCCCCGCCTGCGCGTAGAGCGACCTCCCCTCGGGCGTCAGCGCCACGCGCCGCGCCCCGCGCTCCAACAGCCTCGCCCCCAGCGCGTCTTCCAGCCTCGTGAGCGAGCGGCTCACCGTCGACTTCGGCACGCCCCGCCGCGCCGCCGCCGCCGTGATCGACCCGCCCTCCACCACGTCCACGAACACCACCAGCAGGTCCAGCGACGGCAACGTTGCGTCCATGACAACTCCCTCCCGCACCGTCTCAAACCGTTGCCCCTACCGCAACCTTCAGCCCCCGGCGTTGACACCCTCCGCGGCCCGGTGGTACCCGCCACCGCTTCGCACGATCTCACTCTCACCGCACGACACGGAGCCACCGATCATGGGCAAGGGCGACAGCCGTAACTCCCGCAAGTCCCTCCAGCGCAAGGCGCAGCGCCGCCTGAAGGCCAAGATCAAGAAGGTCGCCGCCGAGCGCGCCGCCCGCTTCGCCGCCGGCGCCGGCAAGACCGCCGAGACGAAGAAGACCCGCACCCGCAAGCCCGCCGCCTCCGCCTCCACCGCGAGCTGAGCCCCTACAGCTCCCCGTCGAAGACCCGCCTCGCGGGGCCCGTCATCGTCACGGCCCCTCCCTCACCCACCACGATCGTCAAATCGCCGCCGTCGAGGCGCACCGTCACCGCCTCGCCCGCGCGTGACCGCCCCCGCGCCACCGCGGCCGCCGCCACCGCGCAGGCCCCCGTGCCGCAGGCCTGCGTCCACCCCACGCCGCGCTCGCTCACCCGCGCGCGCCACCCGCCACCCGCCAGCGCCGTCACCAGCTCGACGTTCACCCCCGCGGGGAACACCGCCAGCCCTCTCACCGCCGCCGCCAGCGCCTCGGGCTCCCCCTCGGGATCGAACAACACCCCGTGGGGGTTACCCACGTCCACCACCTCGACCGCGCACTCCCGCTCGCCCACGCGCACCGTCTCCATCGCCCCCACCACCGCGCGGCCCATCGCCACCTCGACCCAGCGCTCGCCCCCGCGCTCGCCCCGCAGCGCCGCGGGCCGAGGCCCCGCGTCGCTCTGCACCGTGAGCGTCTCCCCCTCGCGCAAGAGACCCCGATCCGCCCACCACGCCGCCGCGCAGCGCACGCCGTTGCCGCACATCTCCGGCCGCGACCCGTCGGCGTTGTAGATCACCATCCGAACCTCGCCGTCACCCAGCGCCTCGACCCGGATCACCCCGTCGGCCCCCACCCCTCGATGACGATCACACAGCGCCCGCGCGAGGTCGGGGTGTACCTCCCGCTCCGCCCATTGCGCGCCGTCGAGCATCACGAAGTCGTTGCCGAGGCCCTGGTACTTGCTGAAGCGACCGCGCATCGCGCGCACTGTGCCCCGCTCCACAGCGCTTGACCACGGGGAGCGCCGCGGGTGAGATCGCCGCCATGGCTTCGTTGACGCGCGCCCGGGGGGGCCCCTCGACCCGTTGGATCCTCTCGCTCACCGCCCTCCTCGCCGCGCTCGGCGGCGGGTGCTCCGACACCGCGGGCGACGCGCAAGACTCCGGCGCCGTCACCGACGCCGGGTCGACCAGCGACGTCTCCGTACCCGTGATGCCCTGCGGCCCCGCGGATGACCCCGACGGCGACGGCATCGCCAACCGCTTCGAGGGCACCGGCGACGCCGACGGCGACGGCGTGCCCAACAGCGAAGACCCCGACTCGGACAACGACGGCATCCCCGACGCCTTCGAGGGCGGCTACGGCCAGCCGCGCGCCTGCGCCGTGTCTCCCCCCGACTCGGACATGGACGGCGTCTTCGACTTCGTCGACACCGACGCGAACGGAGACGGCATCGCCGACGCCGCGCAGGCGGGGCCCTCGCCCGGTCAGCCCGGAGGAGACGTCACGCCCCCCGCCGACTGCCTCCAGGGCGGAGGCCGCGGCATCGAGCAGCGCGCCGTCAGCGGGTGGACCTGCCACCCCTTCGACACCGACGGAGACGGCACCCCCGACTACGCCGACACCGACGCCGACGGAGACCGCATCGCCAACACCGTCGAGATCGCCCCCGGCGGCGCTACGGCCCCCACCGACACCGACGGAGACGGCACCCCCGACTGGCGCGACATCGACTCCGACGCAGACACCGTCGCCGACCGCGCCGAGGGCTCGAACGACCGCGACGGCGACGGCCTGGGCAACTGGCGCGACCTCGACTCCGACGGAGACTCGCCCATGGGCTCCGACGCCAACTCCGACGCGCGCGAGGCCGGCGACGCAGACCCCGCCACCGCCCCCGTCGAGTGCCAGCGCGAGCTCAACGTGCGCACCCTCGACGTGTCGACCCCGGCCCCCGACGGCATCCCAGACTTCCTCGACAACGACAGCGACAACGACGGGCTCTCAGACCGCGAAGAGGCCGAGGCCGGCACCGACCGCTGCAACCCCGACACCGACGGCGACGGGCAGCTCGACTCCGCCGAGGTCGCCTGGTGCCGCGGCCACATGCAGACCCGCTGCGGGAGCGACGCCTCGGTGCGCATCCCCGACACGGACTACTACCTCATCCTCCCCTTCGACGGCCCCACGTTGAACCGCGAGCTGGAGTTCGGCTCGAACCTCCGCGTCGCCGACGTGTTCTTCCTCACCGACACCACCGGCTCGATGGGAGGCCCCCTGAGCAACGTGCGCGCGAGCATCGCCACGCCGCGCACCGGCCTCATCGACTCCATCACCGCGATCATCCCCGACACCTACTTCGGGGTGAGCCACTACGACGACTTCCCGAGCGGAGGCTTCGGCGGCACCACCGACCGCGCCTTCTGGCCCGTGTGCCCGGGGCCCCCCGGCACCACGGGCTGCATCCGTAACGCCGGCATCACCATGCAGCCGCCGTCGATGTCCGCCGCGGTGCAGTCCACCGTCAACGCCATCGCCCTCGGCGGCGGCGCCGACGGCCCCGAGTCGCAGGTCGAGGCCCTCTACCAGACCATCACCGGCGAGGGCCTGTACGACCGCTCGCGCCCCGGCGCCTGCATGGGCGACCCCGGCCGCTCGCCCTGCTGGGTCGCGCCCAACTCCTGCGTCGACGGCACCCGGGGTATGCCCTGCTTCCGCGGCGGCGCGCTGCCCATCGTAATCCACTTCACCGACGCGGACTTTCACAACGGCGCCCGCGACGAGTCGGTGCCCGGCAGCGGGCCCTCGAACCCCTACGCCGGCATCACCCCCGCGCCGCACACCCTCGACGACGTGATCTCGGCCTACAACCGCGCGTCGGGGCGGATCATCAACCTCAACGCCGCGTCGAGCATCCGCTGCGAAGGCATGCGCCCCACCTCACGCACCGCGGGCCGGCCCTGCTACGACTTCCGCGTGCTCGCCGAGGGGACCTCCTCGGTCGACCTCGACGGCACGCCCCTCGTGTTCGACCTGCCGGGCGGCGGCGCGGTGGTCTCTCCCGCCTTCGTCTCGTCGGTGGTCGGCGCGGTGAACACCATCGCGACGCGCGTGCCCTTCGACATCAACACCCTCACGCGCAACGACCCGACCAACCCCGCGGGCGTCGACGCGACGCGCTTCATCCGACGCCGCACGCCCTCGTGCCAGATCGCCCCCACCAACGACCGCTGCTGGACGGAGCCCACGGGCGTCGCCCACCGCGACGCCGTCGCGCGCACCGACCTCAGCACCTTCTACCGCGTCGTGCCCGGCACCCGCGTGCGCTTCACCATCTTCTTCCAGAACGACGTCTTCCAGGGCGACCCGCTGAGCTCGTCGCTCTTCCGCGCGTACATCGACGTCGTGGGCGACGGCGTCACCGTGCTCGACACCCGCGAGGTGTACATCCTCGTCCCCGCCTCCCAAGGCTCCCCCGGCTGAGCGCTCCCTCCCCATGGCCCGCGAGCGCCCCGGACTCTCCCCCCGCTCCGCGCGCCTCACCACGGCCCTCACCCTCTGCGCGGCCCTCGCCGCGCTCCCCCTCACGGCCCGCGCGCTCCGTACGTCGCTCTCACGCGCGCTCTCCCTCGCTTCCACGGCAGAGCCCATCGCCGTCGCGACGCAGTCCGCGAGTGACCTCCTCCGCGCGAGCGCGCCGGTGCTCATCGCGACCCTGCTCGCCGCGGCGCTCTCCACCCTCGCGCAACGCGCGCTCCCCGACGAACCGGGACCACCGAAGCCCCATCACGGAGCGACCGCCACGGCCCTCGCCCTGGTGCTCGCGGGCGGAGCCCTCGCCGCGTGGTCGTCCCTGCGCGCCGTGGCCCGACCCGACGTCACCGTCGAGGGCTTCTCTCTCGCGGTCCACGCCTTCGGGTGGAGCCTCGCGGGGCTCTGTCTCCTCGCGGGTATCGCCGACCTCCTCTGGCGCCTCTCCCGGTGGAAGTCCTCGCAGAACCCGACCCCCGACGAGCGCCGCCGCGAGGCGAGGGAGCAGGGCCCCGCGCCCGAGGTGAAGGCCCGCCGCCGCGCCCTCCAGCGGGAGTAGATCAAGGGCACGCGGCGTAACCACGCGGCGTGTCTACGCCGCGGCAGTGCAAGCGCGCTCTCGTCTCATGCCAGCTTCTCAGCGTGGGCACGGGCCTGAACCACCCGCTTCCACCGCCGCGGCGTGGTCACGCCGCGTGCCCTCGTGCGCTCCAACCACCCGCTTCCACCGCCGCGGCGTGGTCACGCCGCGTGGTCATGCGGCGTGGTCACGCCGCGCGCCCTCGTGCGCGCCGACCGTCACAACCCTGGCCCGTGCTCAACTCACAGGGCCCCGCGACCCGCCCTCCAGCGGGAGTGAGGCCGCCGTCAGCCCCGTGGTATCGTCCGGAACCTTTGCCGCCCACCCGTCGTCTGAGGGGCGAACATGACCAACGCAGCGAGCACATCCTTCGAGATTCCTGCGCCGCCTGAGCCCGGCGCCGTCGACGTCGTCGACGAGATGCTGGTGGGCCTGCCCGCGCCGCCCCGCGCGCGACGTCGCGTGCTCGGCGGGCTCCTCGGCGCGATCTCCGTCGCGGCCCTCGCGCTCTCGGCGCAGTTCGTCGACGACGTGGGCTGCGCCTTCTCGT
>JAEYZO010000284.1 GCA_023428035.1 Pseudomonadota bacterium
CCTTGGACCATCATCACGTCGCGCCGCGGCCCGCGACCCACGCGCGGGCGCGCTCCATGGCGAGGTAGATCACCGGCGTCGTGTAGAGCGTGAGCACCTGCGACACGAGCAGGCCCCCGACGATCGCCACGCCCAGGGGGCGTCGCAGCTCGCTCCCGGTGCCCGAGCCGAGCGCGAGCGGCAGCGCGCCCAGCAGCGCCGCCATCGTGGTCATCATGATCGGGCGAAAGCGCAGCAGGCTCGCCTTGTGGATCGCCTCGTCGGGGGAGAGCCCCTCGTCGCGCTCGGCCTCGAGCGCGAAGTCGATCATCATGATGGCGTTCTTCTTCACGATGCCGATGAGGAGGATCACCCCGATGAGGGCGATCACGCTGAACTCGGTGCCCGTGACGAGCAGCGCGAGGAGCGCGCCCACCCCGGCGGAGGGGAGCGTCGAGAGGATCGTGACGGGGTGCACGAAGCTCTCGTAGAGCACGCCGAGCACGATGTAGACGGCCAGCAGCGCCGCGAGGATGAGCAGCGGCTGCGACGCGAGCGACTCTTGAAAGGCCTTCGCGGAGCCCTGGAGCTCGGAGCGGATCGACGAGGGCATGCCGAGGCGGCCTTCGGCGGCGGCGATGTGCTCCACCGCGCGCCCGAGCGACACCCCCCGCGGGAGGTTGAACGACACCGTCACCACGGGGAACTGCCCCTGGTGGTGGATCGCGAGCCGCGACGGGCGGCGCTCGAAGCGGCAGAAGGCCGAGAGCGGCACCAGGGCCTCGTTCGAGCCGCGCACGTAGAGCCGGCCGAGGGCCGACGGGTCCTGCCGGTGCTCGGGGCTGAGCTCGAGGATCACCCGGTACTGGTTGAGCTGGGTGAAGATCAGCGAGGCCTGGCGCTGGCCGAAGGCGTCGTAGAGCGTGTCGTCGATGGCCTGCGCGCTCACGCCGAGCCGCGCGGCGGCGTCGCGGTCGATCAGCACCGACACGGCGCCCCCCTCGGCCGCGAGGTCGCTGGTCACGTCGCGCAGGTCACCGCGCAGCGCGTCCACCACGCGCGGTGCCCACTCGGCGAGCTCGGAGGGGTCCGTCGCCTCGAGGGTGTACTGGTACTGCGTGCGCGAGGCGCGGGTGTCGACCTGGAGGTCCTGCGCCGCCTGGAGGAAGACCGCGACCCCGGGCACCGCGGCGAGCTCGCGCTGGAGCCTCGCGGCCACCGCGTCGGCGTCGGCGTCCCTCTCGCCGTGGGGCGTGAGCGTGATCGAGAGCCGGCCCGTGTTGGTGGTGGGGTTGGCGCCGTCGGGGCCGATGAACGACACGACGTGCGCCACCGCGGGGTCGCGGCGGACCACGTCGGCCACGGCGCGCTGCCGCTCGGACATCCGCTCGAAGCTCGCGTCGGAGGCGGCCTCGGTCACACCCACGATCAGCCCGGTGTCCTGCTGGGGGAAGAAGCCCTTGGGCACGATCACCGCGAGCCACGCGGTGAGCGCCACCGTGGCGAGGGTCGCGAGGAGGGTCGTGGCCCGGTGCGCCAGCACCCAGCGGAGGCCCCGGTCGTAGCCCGCGAGCACCGCGTCCCAGGCGCGCTCCGAGAGCTTGAAGAGCCTTCCGCGAGACTCCGGCGGGGGCTCGGGCTTCAAGATCCACGCGCACATCATCGGGGTCAGCGTGAGAGAGAGCACCGCCGACACGCCGATGGCCACGGCGAGGGTGACGGCGAACTCGCGAAAGAGACGTCCGATGATGCCGCCCATGAAGAGCAGCGGGATCAGCACCGCCACGAGCGAGACCGTGAGCGAGACGATGGTGAAGCCGATCTGCTTCGCGCCCTTGAGCGCCGCCTCGAAGGGCGACTCCCCCTCCTCGATGAAGCGCGCGATGTTCTCGGTCACCACGATGGCGTCGTCGACGACGAAGCCCGTCGAGATGGTGAGCGCCATGAGCGAGAGGTTGTTGAGCGAGTAGCCCAGCGACCACATCACCCCGAAGGTGCCCACCAGAGACAGAGGCACCGCCACTCCGGGGATCACCGTCGCCCGCAGGCTCCGCAGGAACGCGAAGATCACCAGCACCACCAGCCCGATGGTGAGCACCAGGGTGAACTCCACGTCCTCGACCGACGCCCGGATCGTCTCGGTGCGGTCGGCGACGATCTGTACGTCGACGCCCTGCGGGAGCGACGCGCGGAGCTGCGGGAGGAGCTCCTTGATGCGGTCGGTCACCTCGATGATGTTGGCGCCGGGCTGCCGCAGCACGTTCACGATCACCGCGCGGCGGCCGTCGGCCCAGCCCGCGAGCTGCTCGTTCTCCGCGCCGTCGACGACCCGCGCGACCTCGCGCAGCCGCACCGGCGCGCCGTCCCTCCACGCGAGCACCAGGGAGCGGTAGCCCTCCGCCGAGGAGAGCTGGTCGTTGGTGGTGAGGGTGTAGCTCTGCCGCGCGCCGTCGAGGCTCCCGGTGGGCTGGTGCACGTTCGCCGCCGCGAGGGCCGCGCGCAGGTCTTCGAGGGTGAGCCCCGCGCCCGCGAGGGACTCCGGGTCGGCCTGCACGCGCACCGCGGGCTTCTGACGCCCGTTGAGGGTGACGAGGCCGACGCCCACCACCTGCGAGATCTTCTGCGCGAGGATCGAGTCGGCCTGGTCGTCGACCTGCGTGAGCGCGAGGGTCGGAGACGACACCGCGAGGGTGAGCACGGGGGTGTCGGCGGGGTTGCTCCTGCTGTAGGTCGGCGGCGAGGGCAGCGTGCGGGGGAGGAGGTTCGCCGAGGCGTTCAGCGCCGCCTGTACGTCCTGCTCGGCGGCGCCGATGGGGCGGTCGAGGCTGAACTGGAGCGTGATCTGCGAGGTGCCGTAGCTCGACAGCGAGGTCATCTGCGCGAGGCCGGGCATCTGCCCGAGCTGGCGCTCCAACGGCGTCGTCACCGACGAGGCCATGGTCTCAGCGCTCGCGCCGGGCAGCGCGGTCGACACCACGATGGTCGGGTAGTCGACCTGCGGCAGCGGCGCGACGGGCAGCTCGCGGAAGGCCACGAGCCCCACCAGCAACAGGCCCACCATCAGCAGAGAGGTCGCGACGGGGCGCCGGATGAAGGGCTCGGAGATGCTCACGCGCCGCCGTCCCTACGTCCGCCGCGGCGACGTCGTGGGCCCGCGTCGCCTTCGTCGCGGGCTCCCTCACCACGGGCCTGCACCCTGGCGCCCGCGCGAAGGCGCGACTGGCCCTCGGTCACCACGCGCTCTCCCTCGCGGAGGCCCGAGGCGATGAGCGCGAGCTCTCCCTCGACGCGCTCGACGCGCACGTCGCGGGGCGAGGCGGTCTGCGCGTCTCCGACGACGTAGACGAAGCTCCCTTGCGGGCCGCGCTGCACGGCGGCGGCCGGCACGGTGAGGGCGCCGCGGCGGGTGTCGAGGCGCAGCCGGGCCTTCACGAATTGCTCGGGCCAGAGCCGTCGGTCGGGGTTCGCGAAGAGGGCCTTGAGGCGCACCGTGGCCGTCGCGGCGTTGATCTGGTTGTCGATCACCGCGAGGCGCCCCGTCGCGAGGGGGGCGTCTCCGTCGCGGGCGTAGACCTCGACGGGGAGCTCTCTCTGCGCCATCTGCGCGGCGACCTCGGGCAGGACGTCTTGCGGCAGGGAGAAGAGCACCGCGATGGGGTCGACCTGGGTGAGCACCACGAGGCCGGTGGTGTCCGTGGCGCGCACGATGTTTCCGGGGTCGACCTGGCGCAGGCCGACGACGCCGTCGATGGGCGCGGTGACGCGGGTGTACGAGAGGTTGAGCTGCGCGCTGGCGAGCTGGGCCTCGTCGCCGCGCAGGGCGGCCTCGCTCTGGGCGACGGCGCCGCGCGCGGTGTCGTACTCCGCTGGGGCGATGAGGTGGCCCTCGACGAGCCCCTGGCTGCGCTCCATCTCGCGGCGGTGGAGGGCGAGGGCGGCGCGGTCTCGCGCGACGAGGGCCTCGGCCTGCTGCACGGCGATGCGAAAGGGCCGAGGGTCGATCACCGCGAGGAGGTCCCCGCGGTGGACGGTCTGCCCTTCGGTGAAGGCCACGGAGTCGAGGCGCCCGTCGACGCGGGGGCGCACGGTGACGGTGTAGTTCGCGGCGACGGTGCCTAGCCCTTCGAGGAAGACGGGCACGTCGCGGCGCTCTACGGAGGCGAGGAGCACGGGCACGGGGCGGTCGGCCTCGCCGCGGCGGCCGGCCTGCGCTTGGGCGGGCGCGGCGGTGCGAGCGCGCACGAACCAGCCG
>JAEYZO010000319.1 GCA_023428035.1 Pseudomonadota bacterium
GGGTGCAGGCCCGATGGAGGGAGTGCTTCCAGGGCGAGCCGCGCGACCGCGTCGACGGCTGCGCGTGGTCGCGCGACACCCTGTGGTGCTGGGGCGTAGACCAGTGGAGAGAGCTGACGCTGCCGCAGGGGTGAGGGCGACCGGAGCGCGACGCTGCCACTGACGGGGTTCCAGAACATCCCTCAGGTCGCGGCGCTCCGCGGAAGCGCATGCTCGAAAGCCCGCCCTTCCGGGCGGGCGTCACTTGCGTAAGCCTGGGGTGCGGGCGCGGCAGCGCCTAACCCCAGCCAGTGGTCGCCGCGGAGCGGGTGCTCGTACCGTCACCCCCGCGGCGCCGACGCGCCGCGCTGATCCGCGTCGACCCGCCGTGTCGACCCGCCACCAGCGTCGGCCCGTG
The DNA here is from genome assembly GCA_023428035.1 of Pseudomonadota bacterium. GTDB lineage: Bacteria > Myxococcota_A > Polyangia > Polyangiales > JAEYZO01. Next base: position 398 of record JAEYZO010000319.1, read on the forward strand.
TATTTTCCCCGCGGGCTCTGGTACGCCCGTCACTCACTCATGGGCTCGCTGCGCGACGAACTCCTCGAACGGCTCAAGCGCGACGCGTGGAAGAAGGGCCGCTTTCGCCTCGCCTCGGGCAAGGAGAGCGACTTCTTCATCGACTGCAAGGCCGTCATGCTCACCGCCGACGGCCACCGGCTCATCGGCGCCGCCCTCTGCGAAGCCCTCTCGCGCGAGGGTGACTCCATCGACGGCGTCGCGGGGGTCGCGCTCGGAGGCTGCCCCCTCGCCAGCGCCGTGTCGCTCACCTCGGCGCTCCAGCACCTCGGCCGCGACGGCCGCGGGTGGAACGCCCTCTACGTCCGCAAAGAGGCCAAGGACCACGGCACCGCGAAGCTCGTCGAGGGCCGCGTCGAGGCCCCGCCGCGAGTCGAGCGCCCGCGGGTGGCCCTGCTCGAAGACGTGCTCACCACGGGAGGGTCGTCGCTGAAGGCCGTCGAGAGCCTCCGCGCCGAGGGCTACGACGTGGTGGCGGTCATCGCCCTCGTCGACCGGCAGGAGGGAGCCATCGACGCCCTCGCCGCCGCGGGGGTCCCCGCGCGGGCGCTGCTCTCACGCGCGGACTTCTTCGCGGAGTGACCGTGGTGCGTCACGCCCTCGCGCTCTCGCTCACCCTCGCGCTCTCGGCGTGCTCGACGCCCAACGTCGACCTGCGCCACGGGCCGCGCACCTACACCGCTGAGAGCTACGAAGACGTGCTCCGACGGTGGACCCGCGAGGGCCACGTCTACACCCTCAACGGCCTCGAGGATCAGCTCGCCGCCACCGCCACCTACCAGAGCTGGGACTTCCGCTGGGCCTACGCGATCCGCTACGCCGCGGACTTTCGCCTCTCGACGGACGACCGCACGCAGTTCCTCCAGACCTCCCTCGGGGCGCTCGACCGCGAGCACGAGTTCTACGTAGCCCTCTACACCCAGGCCTTCCGCTGGGGAGAGCTCACGCGACCCACCTCCGCGTGGCGCGTGCTGCTCGTGAACGACCGCCGGCAAGAGGTCGCCCCCGTGCACATCGACCCCATCCAGCGCCCCGGAGCGCTGGAGCGCACGTACTTCCCCTACACCACCGAGTGGCGGCAGGTGTACCGGGTGCGCTTCCCGAGGACGCTGCGGGTGTCGGGGCAGGGCGAGGTCGAGGTGCTCCCGCCGGGCACGCGGTATTTCATCCTGCGCTTCAGCGGTCCGCTGGGTTCGTCGGACCTGGTCTGGAACGTCGGCCCCTGACCACAGAAGGAGCGCTCGGAGATGGGCTTCACGTTCCGAAAGAGCATCCGGCTACCCGGTGGCATCCGGCTCAACATCGGCAAGAGCGGCGTGGGGGCATCCATAGGCGTCCCTGGCTTTCGCGTGGGCTACGGGCCCTCGGGGGGAAAGGTCACCATGGGCCTCCCGGGTACGGGCCTGGGATACACCCACCAGTTCGCGAAGAAGCCCCGCGCCGACCGCGCCCGCCGCGAAGCCCTCGACGCTCAAGCGCAGAACCTCCCCGCGATGGACGCGGCTCAGCGCGCCCGCTGGGAGGTCGACTCCTTCGAGAACCGCCTCGCGCTCCTCACCTCGCTCCACAAAGAGTGCTCCCCCGCGTGGGACTGGCCCGCGGTGCTCGCTTCATCGCCTCCGTCAGACCCCAACGAGCGCCCCCGCTGGGAGTGGCTCCAGCGCCTCGCCCGCGGCGTGATCGACGGCAACGTCGACGCCTGCCGCGCCGCGCTCGACCACCTCGGCCCCTTCGCCGAGCTCACCGCCATCGGCTCGACGCCCAACGTCGCGATGCGCCACCCCTGGTGCGTCGAGGCCTGGTTCACCGCCAACAGCGATACGGTGGTGCCCACGGAGCAGCTGTCGCTCACCGCCGCGGGCAAGCTCTCGCGCCGCGCGATGCCGAAGACCCGCGCCCACGCGCTCTATCAAGACCACGTGTGCAGCGCGGCCTTCCGCGTGGCGAGGGAGGTCTTCGCGCTGCTGCCCGTGCCCGTGGTCTTCGTGCACGCGGCGACGTCTCGGGTCGACCCGCGCACGGGCCACCCGGCTCACACCCCGGTGTTGTCGGTGATGTTCGAGCGCGGGCCCTTCGAGGCGCTGAACCTCGACGGCATCGACCCCTCCGACGCGGTGCAGGGCTTCGAGCACGCGATGAGGTTCAAGAAGACCTCGGGCTTCGAGCCCGTCGAGGTGCTCACCCCCGAGATGTTCAACGTGGAGGGCTGAGCGGCTCACCCCACGCGTACAGCGGTGTACCAGCGCGGCGCCCCTGCGCCGCGGGCGTTTACATC
>JAEYZO010000376.1 GCA_023428035.1 Pseudomonadota bacterium
GACGGCGACCGCGTCATCACCTTCGCCGAGGCCCGGTCGCTCTGCCTCGCGCGCGCGGGCGCGCTCTCAGCGCTCGGCGTCGCCCGCGGTGACCGCGTCGCGCTCCAGGGCTCCAACCGCGTCGAGACGGCCCTCACCCTCTACGCGATCATGGAGCTCGGCGCCGTCGCCGTCCCCCTCCACCCGCGGCTCTCTCCGCGGGAGCGCGCGGTGATCGTCGACGACGCGCGGCCCGCGCTCACCCTCGACGGCGACGCGCTCTCGTCGCTGGGCGAGGGCGCGCGTCCGCTCGACCCTCGCCCGGTCCCCGACGACGCCCTCCTCGCGGTCGTCTACACCTCGGGCACCACGGGGCTCCCCAAGGGCGCGACGCTCTCCCGCCGGGCCTTCACCGCCAGCGCGCGCGCCAGCGCCGCGAACCTCGGCTGGCGCGACGACGACCGCTGGCTCCTCTGCCTGCCGGTGTGTCACGTCGGGGGCCTCTCCGTGCTCACTCGCTGCCTCGTCGCGCGCAAGCCCGCGGTGATCCTCCCGGGCTTCGAGGTCGCCGCCGTCGACGACGCCATCGTCCGCCGTCGATGCACCCTCGTCTCGCTCGTGCCGACGATGCTCTCGCGGGTGCTCGACGCGGGCTCCACCGCGCTGCGGATCCCCCGGGCGGTGCTGCTCGGGGGCGCCGCGGCGACGCCCTCTCTCCTCGCGCGCGCCGTGGGCGAGGGCGTGCGCGTGGTGGCGACCTACGGGCTCACCGAGGCCTGCTCGCAGGTGACGACCTGGGCGCCGCAGCCCGACGACGCGCCCCCGACGGTGCAGCCCGGCGTCGGGCGCCCCCTCCCGGGCGTGGAGCTGCGCGTGGTGACCGAGGGCGACGACGGCGTGGGGAGGATCGAGCTGCGCGGCGAGACCGTGAGCGAGGGCTACTGGGGCCAGCCCGCGCGCGAGGGCGAGTGGTTCGACACGGGCGACCTCGGGTGGATTGACGAAGGCGGCTCGCTTCACGTCGCGGCGAGGCGCGCCGACCTGATCGTCACGGGGGGAGAGAACGTGTACCCCGCCGAGGTCGAGGCGGCGCTGACGGAGCACTCCGACGTGGCCGCGGCGATGGTCTTCGGCGTGGTCGATGAGCGCTGGGGGCAATCGGTGCAGGCCGCGGTGGTCACCCGCGACGGCGTGAGCGCGAGCGCGGCGTGGCGCGAGGGGCTCAGGGCCTTCGCTGCGGAGCGGCTCGCGGGCTTCAAGCTGCCGAAGGGGCTCGCGGTGGTCGACGCGCTCCCGACGCTGGGCAACGGCAAGCCCGACCGCAAGGCGGCGCTGGCGGCGCTCGGCCCGCTCACCCGGCCGTGGGGAAGATCGAGCGGATGAGCTCGGGCACGGGCACCGGGCGGCCCGTCGAGGGGTCGACGCAGACGTGCACGGTGACCAGGGCGGCGTGGAGGGCGGCGGGGTCGTCGGGCGCGGTCACCCGGTGGCCGAGGGTGAAGGACGTGCCCCCCGCGCGGGCGGCGACGAGGGAGACGCGGGCCGAGTCGCCGAAGAAGAGCGGCCGGCGGAAATCGGCGCGGGCGTGGGCGAGGGGCGTGGCGAAGCCTCCGGCGCGGAGCAGCGCGGGGATGTCGACGCCGCGGTCGCGCATCCACTGGATGTAGTTGTCGCTGGCCCACTCGAAGAGCCGCGGGAAGAACACGGTGGAGGCGGCGTCGACCTCCTGGAAGCGCACGGCGCGGGTCTCGCCGCGGAGCTCGGTGGTGGCGCGGAGGATGGAGCCCGTCGTGAAGGGGTCGTCGGTCACGCGGTGGAGGATGCACGAGGCGCATTGACGTCGGCACTGGGCATCGACGACCCTCCGCGGCCGAGAAGGGCCCTTCGGATGACGGACAGCGCGCGCGGGAGACTGCTCGGCCAGACGGCCGGCGGCATCGAGGCCTCGGAGTTCGCGAGGGAGAGCCTCTCCACGGTGCGTGACCCCGCGCGCCCGGACCCGCGGTGGGTGAACCTCGCGCGGCAGACCTGGGTCCTCCAGGTGGCGCAAGGGGCGGAGCTCGAGGCGCTCTTCTCGGACGATGGCGTGGCCGAGGTGGTGTCCCTGGCGATCCCTCGGGGGCTGCTGCAAGACCGCGGGGCGCTCGGGCCGGCGGTGACGCTGTGGGGGAGGTTCCTCGCGTCGGCGCTCGGGGAGCTCGGGGCGGGAGACAAGAAGCCCGTGGGCGACCTCCTCGCGGTGAACTACGACCTCACCCGCACCTTCGAGCCCCTGCTCTCGCGCCTCCCGTTCATCCCGAAAGACGGCTCCGGCGCCGCCACCGAGGTCTTCCTCGGCCGCAGGATGGAGGCCTCGTCCACCTTCGCGTCGAAGCAGGCCACGTTGATCGTTCGCAACGACGAGCGCGGGCGGCTCCTGACCACGGTGGCCTCGCAGAAGGCCGTCTTCGACCTGGGCTCTCTGCTCTTTCAAGCGCCCGTGCGCTTCGCGGGCGGCGAGCGCGGGGCGCTCCTCGGGTGGCTCGCGCCGGACGTCGAGGCCACGCCCTTCGGCCGTCGCTTCGGCCTCGACCTCGACCGCACGGCTCCGCCCAAGGGCCGCATCGCGAAGCGGTACTTCGGCTTCTCGCGCTTTCCGAGGAGCGCGAAGGTCGAGGTGCTGACCTCGCCGACCCGGGGCATCGCGGGCGTGTGGCTCAAGGTCGACCAGGGCTGGGTCGAGGAGAGCGAGACGAACTTCTTCGCGGCGCTGGAGCTCGTCGCGGCCTTCCTCTCAGGGTGCCTGGGCGAGCCGCCGGACCCCGCGGCGCGCGAGGCGGTGTCGGCCTTCTTCGCCTGCGACCCTGGGGACGCAGACCTCTTCGCGGTGCTCAAGCGCGAGCTGCCCGGCGCGCGCACGGGCGAGGCGGGCGAGGGCCTGGGGGTCTTCCTCGGTGAGTCCGAGTGGGCGAGCGTGCTGCTCGACGACGGGAAGGTGGCGCTGGTGCTGAACGAGAACGAAGACGGCTGGCTCGACGTGCTGCTGCACCGGGTCGAGATGGGCGCTGACATCGGCGCCCCGGCGGTGAGCGCGGCGGGGGCGTGACGATGGGCATCCTCGACGCGTTGCTAGGCGGGGCCGTGGGCTTGAAGGCGGGCGAGGCCGCGCCGGATTTCACCCTCGACGACCAGGACGGCAACCCCGTCACGCTGTCGTCGTTCCGGGGTGAGAAATGCGTAGTGCTGTACTTCTACCCGAAGGACGACACCCCCGGCTGCACCGCGGAGTCGTGCTCGTTCCGCGACCACTACGCGGATTTCACCGACGCCGGCGCCGAGGTCATCGGCGTGAGCGACGACTCGGTGGCCTCGCACAGGGCCTTCAAGGCCAAGCACCGGCTGCCCTTCACGCTGGTGTCTGACCGAGGCGGCGAGGTGCGGAGGCGCTACGGGGTGCCGTCGACCTTCGGCCTCCTGCCCGGGCGCGTGACCTTCGTGATCGACAAGGAGGGCGTGGTGCGCCACGCCTTCAACTCGCAGATGGAGGCCACGCGCCACGTCGACGAGGCCCTCGCGGTGCTCAAGCGCATCGCGTGAGCGACTGACCCCCTTCATGACCGACTCCTCGGCGGGGTGGGAGGGCGACCAACACCTCCCAATAGCTCCATCGACGGAGCCGACAAAGCCCGGCGCGAAATCGACGTCGTCCATCCCGACGCGGTCTCAGGGTGGGGGGGACCCCACCCTGAGATGGGGTAGACCCCACCCTGAGTCGGGGGTCACCCCACCCTGAGATGGGGTAGACCCCACCCTGAGTCGGGGGTCACCCCACCCTGAGATGGGGTAGACCCCACCCTGAGATGGGGTAGACCCCACCCTGAGATGGGGTAGAC